>NZ_JAWONS010000098.1:0-496 GCF_033342255.1 Clostridium boliviensis | reverse complement strand
TGGTCAGCCGGCCGGCGCCGAGGACCCGCGCCGCATCGATAAAAAGGGATTCCTTGATCTCCAACACCGCTCCGCGTGTGATCCGGGCGAAGATCGGGGTGTAGACGATGCCGATGGCGATCATCACATTGGTCAGACTGGCACCGAGGACCGCCATGATCACCAGGGCCAGCAGGATGTCCGGAAAGGAGAACAGGACATCGATCACCCGCGACAGGGCCGCATCCACCCATCGGCCGTAATAGCCCGCCGCCGCCCCGATCAACACCCCCGCCGTGAGGGCGATGCCGACGGAAATGAGTCCCACTTTGAAGGAAATTTGCGCCCCGTACACCATCCGACTCAGGACATCCCGGCCGAAGGAATCGGTACCCAACGGGTGTTCCGCCGACGGCGGACTCAATACGGCGTTTTCGTCGATCCGATAGGGATCGTACGGGGCGATGAGCGGAGCAAACACCGCCATCAGCATAAAGATAAGAATCAGGACCAGCCC
>NZ_JAWONS010000097.1:0-377 GCF_033342255.1 Clostridium boliviensis | reverse complement strand
GAGACCATCGACTTCGGGCCCAACTACGACGGCAGCCTGGAGGAGCCGCTGGTCCTGCCCTCCCGTTTTCCCAACATCCTCGTCAACGGTGCCTCGGGGATCGCCGTCGGGATGGCCACCAACATCCCGCCGCACAATCTCGGGGAAGTGATCGACGGTTTGGTCAAGATGATCGACAACCCGGATGTGACGGTGGATGAGCTGATGCAGACGATCAAGGGTCCCGACTTCCCCACCGGCGGGGTGATCCTGGGGAAGGATGGGATCAAGAAAGCCTATCGCACCGGGCGGGGCAACATCCAAGTCCGGGCCAAGACGCGCATCGAAGAGGCCTCCGGCGGCAAGATGCGCATTGTCGTCGAAGAGCTTCCCTACCA
>NZ_JAWONS010000096.1:0-103484 GCF_033342255.1 Clostridium boliviensis | reverse complement strand
GAAGATAAGTTTTGGGCTGGTCTTCCAATTCAATGTTTTGTGGTTGAAAGTATTGATCATGAGATATCTATTCCTGTTGGAATGAATGGGATGATTTTAAATAAAGATACATTATTGTTTGGAATATGGGGCGAAGGTATTTTGGCACATCGAGTTAATGATAATTGAAAACTATTTAATATTTTTCAAATGAAATCACATATTAGATATCTGCAATTTTTAATAATTTAGAAGCTATAGATGGTACGCATATTTTAGATGGTAATCCAATTACATAAGTTAAAATAGCTAATTTATTAAACTCAAAAATAACAGTTGGTGGAATTAATATGAATAGTTTGTTTGAAAAAATAGTTTCTTTAAAATTTGTAATAATATTATTAATGCTTTTGCTGCTTTTGTATAGAACTAATAGCTATAATAATAGTAACAATATTAAGGAATCTACAAGTTTAAATAAACAAAATAAAAATAAATATATAAGTAAAGAATTAAATGGTGAATGTGAATTAGAAGAATTAAAAGTCACATCAGAAGAAGCATTTAGAAAAGATGGTTTAATAGTATATGATTATCACCATTCTATTCAATTTAATGGTGACAATTATAAGAAGAATAACTATACTATCAGAAATTTTTTAGATGTAGATGTTCATTATCCTCAAGTAACTGGTTTAACAGATAAAGAAGTGGAAACTAATTTAAATAAAAAGTTAAAAATGTTATCTTTAAATATAATTTCAGCTGATTATGAAGAAATTTCATTAAAGTATAAATCACTTATAGATTGGAACATAAATAAAAGTAATGAGAGTATGCTTGCTGTCAATGGAAAGTACAAAATTTTAAGTATGGACAATAAGCAAATAAGTGTTCGTGTTTATACAGATTACTATGAAGGAGTAAATATTTTTAATGATGAATATGTCATGACAATAGATATTAATACAGGAAATATTAAAAAGCTTAAGGATATAGTAGACATGGAGTATATTGAATTAGCTATAAAAAATTATAAATATCAAATACTATCTGGACAAACTTCGGAATTAGATAATTTTATGAAAGAGCAAAAAGATGAATTTAATAAAGAAATATTGGCTGCTTATAAGGAATCAAAGAAAAGATATGCCAATAAAGAATGGATATATGGTGTGGATCGGGGTGTTGCAAATATTAATAATTTTGGTATTGATAAAGAATATCTTTATATAAATTTAATGTATGAAGATGCACTGGACGGATTTCTAATAATAAAAATGCCAATAAGCGAACTGAAGCTAAAATAACTAAATATTTTTGTTGATTAAAACAGTTATACCAAATAATTACAATTTTGGATGGTTGCAAAATTCTATGGCATTATAAGCCATGAATGGTAAGTTTGCTTATTAGATTTAACTTCAGGAGGGAATGATAAGGTGGATCGAAATAAGGATATAGAAGAATATTTAAAAGAATATAGAAATGAAAGATTGGAGCTAAAAAGAACCTATCTGACAAAAAACATGTGTAGTATGGTACCATTGTTTTACAAAAAGCTCAATCTATTAATATCCGAACAGCTAAACAGGCAAGAAGACGATAAAGAAGCTAAATTAAATTATATCTATCTATGTCATTTAAAAAGTAGTGAATACACGGAAAGTTTTAAAGCAATATTTGGATTCAGCAATTCTATGTTATACCTTGATGAAAAGAAAAGTCAGTGTTACTGGTATCCAGAACTGATATATAAAAATATATCTGAGGATATGAATACAATAGAAAAGTTACTACGAAATAAATTTGTACGTCTGGAGAAGTTTGAATTATTAACTTTCAAGCAAAAAATACTAAATGATGATTGGAATTTATTTCAGGAGTGTTTTAGGACTTTGTTAAATCAGTCTTTTAGCATAGTGTTAGATAGTTCGCTGCGTTTAGCAGACGAGATATTATTACTATGTGGAGATTATATGGACAATTTAAGAATAGTCGGACATGTGAATACGGAAGGGAGATAAGAGTAATGGGGAAAAATCAAAGTTCTTTTCATTTAGGGAATGAATTTAATGGGTATGGTAGAATGACTTATTTGAAAGCCAGTCAGTGTGGAATCAATACTCCGTTATCTCAGGAAAATGTTCAGCTTTCGCAAGATTTTAGTAAGTATTCATTAATGATGTTAGGCAGTATGCCAGTGATATTGGATCCGGCAAGCATAAATCCTGTTTTGAATTCCATAATAGGATCAATGGCCAGTGTGAATCAAGCAATAATAACAAAAGATGCAGCTGGTAATTATGTTGTTCAATTTAATGTAGCAAGTAAAAATTTTACAGATGGAGCTTACCCGTATTACTCTGAAGTAATAAATAACGCAGTACCTGTAGAAATGGGAATACAAAAACAATGGGTACCATATGGAACACCAGAAGGTGCCAGGTGGAAATATTACAAAAATGGACATTACGTAAAAAAAGACTGGGTATTTATAGACAAAGATAAAGCCTGGTATTATTTGGAATCTGATGAATATATGGTGACAGGCTGGAAAGAAATAAAAAAGCAATGGTATTATTTTGTGTCAAATATGGAAGGCGGTCATGAGACAGACGGCCATATGGCGCTGGGGTGGAAGAAAATAAAAGGATTATGGTACTATTTTAATGAAGAAGAATCAGCAGGAAATATGGTGACTGGTTGGAGAGAAATTGATGGAAAATGGTACTATTTTAAAAATAAGGCAGAAGCCACAAATGGTAATGACTATGGATATATGCATAGTGATAAATGGTTGAAATATAAAGGAAAGTGGTATTATTTTAATCCTAATGGAGAAATGGCTACATCAAAATTAGTAAATTGGAAAGGCAAGAAATATTTTTTAAAACAGAATGGCGCTATGGCTGCTAATGAAACAATTATAGATCCAGCCACTAAGAAGACTTATAAAGTAGATGAAAATGGAGTGTGTAGAGAGATAAAAAAAGGTGTTATTAAGATTACATTAAGTGACTCAAAGAGATTTGTCGAAATTACTGATGGTAGTACAAAGTATTATGGTGGGAATCAATCATGGTTTAAATGGGATAATGATAAGAAAAAATCTGATGTTGCTAAAAATGGGGGGTGTGGAACAGTGGCATCTGCTAATATAATGGCATATTTGGCTAGTCATAACTCAAATTATGAAGGTCTTTATACTTTTTCGGATTATACAAGGGCTAATTTTCAATTACATATGAAAGAGATGTATAAATATGTAACACCACGTCATATCGGAAAACAACCTTTGGGGGTGTGGCCTGTTAGCTTATTAGAGGAGGGGGTAGAAGAATTTGCCAGTGATAAAGGTATAGAACTTCATGCTGTAAAGAAGTATGATTCTTTTACTCGCGAGAACATTATTGATTATATTAAAGAGGGGTTAGAAAAAGATTCGCCTATAGCAATGTTGATCGGAGAGGGTGGAAGCAGCAATGTAACGATAACAAATCCAGATGGAAGCGTATCATCAGGGAACTCGTTTAAGTTACACTGGGTAACCATTACGGAATTAGAAATAGACGAAACCGAAGAAAAGGCAAAAGTGAAGGTATCGTCCTGGGGAGGCTGGGGAGAAGTAAATTTAGACGAGTATATACAAAATGAATGGCTTTATCAAGGACTATTATATTTCGAATGACGACAATATTAAAATTTAGGAGGATAACGTGTGGAGTCTTTCAATTCAATTCCTTTATTAATATTAGCTATAGTATTAATTTTTCTGTTAATATGTATTTTTTTATATATGATTATTAAAAAAATAAAGTTTGGATGGCTTTGGCTTTTATCTATTATTATGATAATAACTGGTGGTGTTAAGATACATGATCAAATATTAAATTCAGTATTTTATGACTTTAAGACAGAAATGTGCAGTACATTTCCGGAGATAAATGATATAGAATTCAATATTATCAATGGAGGAAGTATTTGTACAATAGATGTTGACTTAAAAAAAGAGATAGAGTACGAAAGATTAGAAAATCTTTTTATTGATATGCTAAAGAAAATTAATCAAGAACCAATGTCAAGCTATTTAAAGGGTAGTTCAAATAGTAATAAGCATTGGAATTATTTATTAATTGATTTTTTTGGAGTAGAACATGGAAGGTTTGAGTCAGAAATATATAAACATTCAGATTGGTTTACTAATGAAAATCAACAAGAACAGACTTGGAAAAATAGTGATACAGGTAAAAAATACAATTATTCAGATTATATTGAATATTAGAAGGAAATTCTATTAATTCTTTGGATTTTGTTCCTTTATTGTTAAATGGCGAATTAGATTAGCGCTGTTTGCTTTAAAATATCGTTTCTCCATCTTAAGCTGCTTGTTTTTTGGCGAGGCCTAAGCAGCTAGGCATCTTCTATAGAACGGTTATTTTTTCTTTAAAGGAACCACTGTTAATAGCCTGGTCGATCCATTTATTAAGGAGTGATCTTGCAATATCATATATATTCCGAATGACGACAATATTAAAATTTTGGAGGATAACGTGTGGAATCTTTCAATTCAATTGCTTTATTTATATTAGCTATATATTAGTTTTTTGTTAATATGTATTTTTTTATATGTGATTATTATTAGGGATTATTATCGTTCGAATAATTAATATTTTATAGAAAAGAAGAGGATAAACTATGGAATCGTTTAATTTATTACCTTTAATAATTATTATATTATCTTTAGTATTAATATCGTCATGTTTGATCTTATTCTCTGTTATAAAAAGGGTAAAATGGGGATGGCTTTGGACATTAACTATTTTAATTATTATAATGGGAGGCATTAAGATATATAATCGAATTGTAAATAATACGTTTCATGATTTTAAAGCAGAAATGTGTGATTTATATCCAGAGATAGATACAATAAAATTAGATATGTCTTATCGAACACGTTCTGGATCAATAGATGTATATATAAAAGATGGAGCTGATGATAAAATTATTGATAAAATGTTCCTTGATATATTATATAAAATTAATAATGAACCAATGTCTAGTTACTTGAAAGGTAGTTCAAACTATAAAAATAAGAGCTGGGTCAATTTAGACATTTTTTTTTATGGACAGAAGTATAGTAGATATTCGTCTGGTCCTTATAAACATACTGACTGGTTTACAGATGGTAATAAACAGGAACAGACTTGGGAAAATAGTGATACAGGTAAAATATATAATTATTCGGATTATATGCGATAGTAATACAGATAGGGAAGAATCTTCCTTAACTTCAGGAAAATGTTTAGCTTTTGCAAGATATTAATAAGTTTTCATTAACAATGTTAGGTAGTATGCCAGCAATATTGTACGTGGCAAACATAAATCAAGTTTGTAATTACATAATTGGATCAATCCTGTTGTAATAGTAATATAAAAATAATGTTTCCAGACGGATCACAGGAATAAAGGAGAAGTTAATCATGATAATTTTGGCGGTAGCTGAGTTTTTATTTTCGTTATACATGGCATTTATATGCGTTAAGAAAAAAGTTAAGTTATGGGGATTATGGTTAGTATTTATTTTGAGCATTTATGGAGGAATTGCTTTTTCTTTGGAAGGAGATATTATTTTATCGTTTTACCTTCGCACATTTGGCTTTCCTCATATAGCAAATAATCAAAACGCTGGTTTGTGGATATATTTATCTGTTCCAATCGGTGCAATCATATTTTTTATGAAAAACAAGGCTAAAAATGCTGAATATCTACATAATGATGTGGGTGATGACCTTGGAAGTTGATGAATTGTTAAAATTACACAAATATGACATATATAATAATGAATCCATAAATCCAGATAAATTGTGTCATCTAGCGGAAAGCTTTTCAGATGAAAATATAGATATACTTAAATACTTCTCATACAGTAAATTTACCACAAAATTTTGTTGGTTGAATCCGATACTTATCATTAACAAAATGAAATATCCGCAGAAATTAAAATGCCTGCCGTGGCTTTTCGGATTACTTAAGGACGTTAATTGGCCGGTATATGAGGATGCGGCTCATGCCTTAATGTCCTTTGATAAAAAAGATGTTGTATCCATAATGGAGAAGTATTTACAAAAAGCATATTCAGAGGGAGATAAGATGTGGATTTCAGGATTATATCTGGCTTCACAGAAATTATTAATTAGAACCTGTGATTTTCAAAATAAAGAAATTTACCAACTATTTTATTTAAGGGATTTATAAAAAAATTATAACATTATAATAAATCAAACGAGAGATAAGGGGAATGAAATGGACAAGTATGGGTATGTATTAAAGCGTCAGGAAGAGAAGATTACGGAAAATCGATACCACAAAAATGATTTGGAATTAATGACTACTTTCCAGCTGCGTGAAATATGCAGGAAAGAAAAGATCCTTCATGGAATTATTAATCCCATGGATAAGGAAGAACTCATCCGGGTAATTCTGCGCTTTAAAGGAGCGGAAGAATATTTCCTGATAGATAGTCCGGACGAAGCGGGTTTCCAATCCTTAGAAAATGTACTGAAAGGAAGCAAACTTCAGGAACGGCAGGATATGAACCTTCAGTGTGGTTCCAAAATTGTAGCATATGAAGGGCTGGCGATTGGCTATTACGACGGACTGACCATACCCTATGAGGAAAGGCTGGCAGGAACCAATGCCTTTGTGGTAGGCGGTGACATGACCTTGTGTGCGGTTTTAAATGTTGTACCTATGGGATCCCGGAAGGACTGTTTATACCTGACAAAGGCGGCTGAGCTTTCCTGTCGGGAGTCAGGTATAAAAAATTACAGCTTATACTGCGTGGGACGTAAAGAGTCAGAGCTCCTATATCAGATCTATAGTGAAAAACATGATTACATACCAGAAAATCTTAATGTTTACCGGATGCCTCTTCTGGACTTTGAGATCAGAAAGCCGATTCCTTTATCCATGCCAGTCGCCATGGATTTTGGAACATCCAATACCACCGCAGGAGTTTATTTAGATAGCTTCTACTTTGAAAAGTCTGGTCTTCATGACGGGGAAAAAGGGCTGAAATCCAACGCAGTCAATTATGCACTGTTCTACGACACCTCATCAGACTGGGAAGAGACAACATTACTTCCAAGTGTGGCAGGAGTTCAGGCGGTTGAATCCGGAAAACCTGCATTCCTGTTTGGCTATGATGCCATCCGTCTGGCTGATTCAAGCTATATTGATGAAGGATTTTGCGTGTTCTATGATATGAAGCGCTGGGTTGGAGATTATGAAAAGCTGGAAGAAATAACGGATCGCCAGGGAAGGCGGGGATTTATTTCCAGAAAAGAAATTCTCCGTGAATATTTTGAGTTTGTTTTAAATGCAGTGAAAAACCGGTTTAAATGTGAAATTAAGAGTGTCCACGTCTCCTGCCCGGTAAAGCAGAAAGCTCAGTTCCAAAAACTGTTTTCCGAAATCCTTTCCGGTTATGCAGTGGAAAAGGGTGATATGATTGATGAAGGTGTCTCTGTTCTATACAGTACGATATCCGGTATGATACAGAGAGGAACTGCAAAAGAAGGCGAACAATACAAGGCACTTATTATAGACTGCGGAGGCGGAACCACAGATCTGTGCTCCTGCCGTTTTCGTATTTGGGACAACCGGGTATCCTACCGGATTGAAATTGACACTTCCTATGAAAATGGAGATACGGACTTTGGAGGAAATAATTTAACCTTCCGAATCATGCAGCTTTTAAAAATTTCAATTGTAAACCAGTTATTTCCCGGTGCCATGCTTACAAAAGAACAAATTCTGGCGGGTTACGATGTTGATGTGTTCCGCTGTGTGGATCAAAGCGGATCTGCAGAATTATACCGGGAGTTAGAGCAGGAGTATAATAAAGCGGAGGAATTTTTGCCTACCCGTTTCAGAGAGTATGAGAACCGGAGCCGTTCAGAATATTACAAGGTAAAAAATAATTTCTACTTTTTATATCATTTAGCAGAGGTCGTAAAAAAGGAGTTTTATAATCATGTCGGAATTCTGCGGGTTGCCCTGTCTTCTAAAGAAGTGAGGGAGAGTGCCACCCGCTGGATCGCCGCAGACAAATGGAAGATGTCTTGCCGTATGCCGTCAGGACTTGAGACCATCAAAGAATTTCCGGCAGTTTATTTCAGCATCTATGAGATTGAAATGCTATTAAATGCAGATATTTACGGCGTTATCCGTAAATTCGTAGAGGGAATGTATGAGGAAGATGTGTTGGAGGATTATTCTATCATCAGGCTGACTGGTCAGTCCTGTAAGATTGAACTCTTCCGGGATGCTCTAAAGGAGTTTGTTCCCGGAAAGGCCATACGGTTTAAGCGCAGAAGCGGGGATATGACCAAAGATTTTGAACTGAAGATGGCATGTGTGGATGGAGCGCTGCAATATTTAAAGGACAAGAAATACGGTTTTGCAGATGTGACAATCCGCACAGAAGAGCCTGCACTGCCTTATCAGATCACCTCAGTTACCCACAATGGAGATGAGGTGGTATTAATCCATCCGCTGAAGAGGAACAGTCCCAGCGGAATGATATCAAGAAATATGGAGGATTTAACCCTCAAGCTTTATTTAAAGGATTTATCAGGAAAGGAACGGTATCAATATACATCTTATAGTAACCCCCAGGATTTTAAAGAGAAAGAATATGAAGAGATCCAAGAACTGTATGGAGAACACATTATGCAGGCGGATACAGATGATATCATTGAACAGGAAGTAAAGTTCTTTGTATGGGCCAGCCCTATGGAAGGGGCTTTTACCGTGGTGCCGGTTTACCGGAAGGAGAAAAAACTGTATCTGGGGAATGAGGAGAAATTTTCTTTTGAAAATGACGGCTGGGTTCAAAGCTTTTTTGATGGAATGAAATAATAATAGAAAGCAGATAAAAAAGATCGGAGGAACCAACAGATGCAGAATTTATACCCGTTATTTGAACGAAACCGAATATTGAAGAAAGAACTATTATGGTCTTTAAGAGATTATTCCTTTGCCCATATCCAATTGGAATATCAGGAATATGATCAGGGAATTCTCAGGGGGTATGACATAAAAGTCCGGGAAAATGATTTGGTTATTGGTCCTGGAATCTTTAAATACGGAACGTTTGTCTGTCTTCAGACCGAGGAGGAGCTGGTTCCCTATACACCTAAGGAGGAGCTGCAGTATTTGAGAATGAAAGTGGAAGTCGACAAGACTTCCCAGGATTATATAGCTTACAAAATGGAATATTATCTGACAACAGATGAAAAGACGGAAGAAAATGAATTCGAACTCTGCCGCTTTCATTTACGGAGCGGCGCACGGCTCAGGGATCAATACAGGGATTTCGGTGATATGGAAACGGAATATGACACGGTAAACCTCATTCATTCAGAATGGGGAGGGCTGGGAGGAAAAACGCTATCTCCTGTCATTGTAAAATACTTTGCGAAGATTGTTTTGGAAAGTGAAAACAGTCAGTCGGAAGACCGTTCATTTGCTTATCTGTGCCTGACCCAGCCCGGGGCAGTTCCGGTTCATGTATTAGCATCTTATATCAGCAAGAGAAGTGGAATGAGGATTGGGGACGCTGTTAATAATCAAGTTATTTACCGATCCATGATTGGAATAATTAAGGAAATCCAAAAGGGCAGGGAAGGGAGCGCTGGTACTAGAAGAGAAAGGCATAAAATACTTGTCGATTGAGTATGATTTCGATTCTGCTGAAAAATTAGCACCATCTATTGAAGATATTTTACTTCAGACTAAAGGGAGGCAGTAATGGAGAAAATGAATCAGGATGTAACCAGTGCAGATGTACAGGAAATAAGTTATCAGCTGTCTGCTAATCTGGAAGAATATCTTGAACGCTTTGAACAGATAGAAGAAGGGAAAAACAGATTTAATTTTTCAGCTGCTTTTTTCCAGCATTTGTGGCTGGCATATCAGTTTATGTTTCAGGAGTGGTTGATTGTATGTTTTATAGGGTTTATTCTAAAGCTTGTTCTAATAATATGGGGGCTGTTTCAAACGGGCTCTATGAAGGGCGCAATTCTAAACTATATATGGATGTGGTTATTTTATTGGTTAATAAAATTTATTATATTTGGCCGTTTGGGGGACAGATTTCTTTATAGAAACATTAAAAAGAGAATTAAAAATAATCGAAAGGGAAAAGTAAGCCTGATTACCTGGCTGATTTCTTCCGATAAAACATTGGTATTTCGAGGAACAGCTGTAGTTGCATGTGAAATTATTGGGCTGGTGCTATTAAATGATGTACTAGCTATTCTTATTGATTGGATTATATACTGATAAAATAAGTGAATTTCTCATGCCTTATTTTCCTCATATAATAAGTTTGAAAGCAAAAAATATCGCTTTCAGACTTATTTTTTTATTAATTTAGTGGTAAGGACAACTTTGAGAATTCCCCTTTTAGTTTTCTGGCAAAAAACGATATTCCGTCTGCGGGAAATATACAGAAACTATTAATCCCATAAATAGTAAACTCTGATATGCCTAATTCTCCGATTTAAAGGAACGGTAGAATCAACAATGTTAACACCAACAGGCACTTGATCCATTATCATATTTAATGGTCACAAGGGGGGACTCTGCCATAATCTAATAAAAATGTCATAAATTTCATCTCAATTTTGAAACATATTTTTCACAAAATCCCATTATCTGCTATCTGAATCATAAAAATATTTCGATATTGAATATAAGTGATATAATCTTCAGATACTGAACCACATAAACATTTTCGAACTGAATTATGTCAATAGCAGACTATGGAGGGTACTATGAAAAAGAATCAGAGTGAAGACAGAATTATAACAGAAGGCTTAATCGAAGAATACTGCAAATGGCTGTACTGCCAGGAAAAGAGCCAGGTGACCATTCAAAAATACCGGTATTATCTGGAACAATTTTCATATTTTCTGGAAGGGAGAAACATTAACAAAGAGCTGGTAATCTTATGGAAAGCCCAGCTGCGGAAAAGGTTTTCCCCTGTAACTGCTAACGGAGCATTGGCTGCAGTCAATGGATTTTTTAAATACAGCGGCTGGCTGGATATGACAGTGAGATTTTTTAAGATCAGCAGCAGTGTGTTTTGTACAGAGCAAAAGGAGTTAAGTAAAGGGGAATATAAAAGACTGGTCAAGGCAGCACAGGAAAATAAAAATGAACGTCTGGCCATGATCCTGCAGACAATCTGTTCCAGCGGTATACGAATTTCCGAGCTGCCCTTTATTACCGTTGAAGCAGTGAGAAACGGTGTGGCAGAGGTTGAATGCAAGGGCAGGATCCGTACCGTTATGCTGACCCACCAATTATGCGAATTATTGATAGAGTATGCAAAGAAACGTCACATTGTTTCCGGTATGATCTTTATTACACGTAACGGAAAGGCGGTTGACAGAAGCAATATCTGGAGGGAAATGAAAGCGTTGGGATGCCCGGCACGAGTTGCTGAGGAAAAGATATATCCTCATAATCTTCGTCATTTGTTTGCCAGAACCTTTTATACGATGGAGAAAGATTTATCGAGGCTAGCAGATATATTAGGACACAGTGATGTGAATACTACCCGTATTTACACAAAAGAAAGTGGTCATGCACACTTGAAAATATTGGAGCAATTAGACCTATTAGTCGCACAATACAACGGAATACCTCTTTTGTTGTAATAATACGTCGAATCTATTGAATAATATACTACATAAATCTTTAAAAGTCTACAATTATTTTAAGAAATTAATTTAAATGTGTAAATTTGTTAATTTTGGATAGCACAAACAGGCTGGAGTTGTAAAAAATTCCCCAGCCTGTTTGCGGTGTCCTTCTTTTTTTTATAAAAGGGCCACATCTGGTTAAATTTTAAGATATTTACAACAAAAGAGGTATTCTGTTGTAACCGATTCTAAATCAGTCATTGAAACAGTATATAAGCCTTATAAGTTTAGGAACATGGGGGGAGAAGATGAATGGAATTTTAGTTACTGCCGTTTTGACGGGCATGAGCTGTCTGGTTGGCTTTTTTATACCGGAATTATCATATTCCTTTGCCTGTTATAAATGCAGGCGGAAGGGATATCCGAGGCCGCTAAGAATCCCCGGTCTCCAGTGGAAAGCTGTAAGCCTGATTTTTACTGCAGGCGTCACAGGTTTGTCCTGCCTTCTATTACCGTTTGATCAGGCCATATTTACGATTCTCATCTGCTATATTGCAGCTTTTGGGATTTGTGTGGACAGGTTAATAAGAATCATCGCCAATGAAATGCTTTGGGTGATTCTGGCAGCAGGTCTTATATACCGTATACATTCAGGCGGCTTGATTGGGCTTTTGGGTTCAGCCGGAGCAATGGCGCTGGTGATTGCTATCTTCGGCCTGACAATGATATTCACCTATGTAAGGAAAGGAACTGCCGGAGTTGGAATGGGAGATGTAAAGCTCGCCATGATCATTGCAATAACGGTCGGCTTCCCCGGAGTGTTTTACTTCCTGACGGGAATGGCCTGTGTCATCGGATTTTATTGTGTGGCAGGAATGAAATATGGTTTCCTGGTCCGGGAAAGTACCTTTCCCATGTGTGGGCACATAATGGCAGGTTTTCTGATCGCATTGCTTTGGCCGTACATTTCAATCACTATTTTGTGAAATGAGGAGAATATGAAACGATTTCAATCTGAAAATGGACAGGCTATGGTTGAATATGCAACTCTGTTTGCAACAGTAGTAATCATAGCCGCAATTTCCTTCGGAAATATGTCAGGGGCAGCAGTTAAGATTTACAATCTGATTCAGAACACTCTGCTTCCGATGTTTCCATAATATTTGGAGTAACCAGCCGGTTTGGTTTATACATAGTAAAGATTTGTGATGAGATGTGGAATTAGTACAATGAAGTCTTATGCTGGTTCTAACTATACAAAAGATGGGGAGGTGAAAAATATGAAAAAACTTTGGGATAAATTTGTTTCTGAGGAAAGCGGACAGGGTATGGTAGAATATGGATTAATTCTTGCTCTGATTGCTGTTGCTGTTATTGTTGGATTACAGGCACTTGGCGGTAAGGTTCAGTCTACATTTGATACAATTAATGGTTCAATGCCGTAATAAAAAGTGATAAAAAAATCAAACCGGCTGTTGCTTATAGAAAGACGAGGCGAATATTCAGTGAACATCTGCGTGCCTCGTCTTGAATTGTAATGAGGTGTAATACCAGGGAGGAATTAAGGTGAAAAAAATTCGTTTGATTGCATTGGCAGTTGCATTCCTTGTGTTCATAGGCGGATACCGGATGCTTGCAATGAGAGAAAACCATCAGTCCACAACCCAGGCTGACGGTCAGAAAATCGAAGTAGTCGTTGCGGCGCAGGATCTCGCCCCCTACACAACACTGACGAAGGATATGATAAAGCTTAAAAAGGTACTGCTTGATGACGATACAAAGGGCTATTACAGTAAGCCGGAGGAAGTTGTAGGAAAGGTATGTGTGGCAAATATCTTTCAGGATGAAGTGCTGACAGACAGGCGGCTTGCAGAAGATAATGCTGAAGTTCTGGGACTTTCTTCAAGGCTGGAGGATGGAAAAAGGGCGGTATCCATAAATACGGATTTAGAACAGGGTGTTTCCAATAATCTCAGAGTGGGAAACTATGTGGACGTTATTTTTACAGGAACATTAAAATCGTCTGTGCAGGGGAGCGAAGAAGAGATTCCGGCAGGGCTTACCATGGAACGGATTATGGGACCCCAGAATCCGGCCAATGCCCAGATTGTAAATGATTCAATAGGCAATGAATTCTCTGTCATTGCCCTGCAGAATATTAAGGTTGCAGCACTTGGAAATTCTTTTTCCTTTGACAGCAACAAAGACTATAAAGACGAGGAATACGTAAGTGTCACATTGGAGGTAACTCCCTCCCAGGCAGCCCAGATTGCCCTCATGAAGAGCGGGGAAGGGAAAATACAGCTGGCACTCAGACCACAGGAGGACACTGCTGTTGTGAATGAACCCCGTGGATCGGTACTTAAGAATTATGAAGGAAATTAGTTTTCTTTGGGAAAGGGGAATCAGCTTGTGAAAATTAAAATTCTGCTCCTGGGGATACCGGAGAAATGTTCACAGATAAAAACACAGATTAAAGACGATGAGATGACCGTAGTCGGATATGTGGTGGATGAGAATCAGGTACTGAATGAAATAAACCGGACCATGCCGGATCTGATCCTGATTACAGATACTTCACCCATGGCCCTGCGGTCCTGCCAGCAGATTTATCTGCTGCGCCCGCGCTCTGTACCGATTGTGCTCTCTGATCTGGATGACAACGATCTGATGCATAAGATCCTGCAGTCCGGAGTCCACTACATACTGCCTGAAAAGATAGAACCCATTAATCTGGTTGCAGAATTAAAGGGAATCTACAGCAATGAATCAAACCGGATTCTGGCACTGGAAAATACAGGAGCCAAGTCTTCCAAATCAAAAGTTATAATGGTCTTCGGACCAAAGGCTGGAGTAGGTAAGACAACTCTGGCTGTAAATATGTCAATCAAGCTGGCTCAGAAAAATAATAAAGTGGTTATTCTGGATTATGACTTTCAGTCCGGAGACGTTGGTAACCTGTTTGGTATGAATCCGAGAAATACGATTCTGGAACTGATCCAGGAACAGAGTAATCCCAACGTGGATACGATCCGGCAGTTTTTGTCCCTCCATCTTTCCGGAGTGAACTTCCTTCCCAATCCACACAGCCCGGAATATGGGGCTTCCATCACAGCCCGGCAGGTTGAGAGCATTATTGCGGCACTGCGGGTTTATTATGACTATGTAATTGTCGATGCGGTTTCAGGGTTTGATGATACATCGGCATGTTGTATTGACTGTGCCTCCACTGTTTTATTTGTAACAGGAAAAGATGTGCCTGCGCTGCATAATGCGAAGAAAAGTCTGCAGGTGCTGGCAGAACTGACGGATAAACAGAAGATTAAACTGGTTGTTGGAAAGTCCTGTGGTTACGGAATATCAGACAGCGATGTATCCCGTGTGCTGGGCATGCCGGTGTGGGGGTCCATCCCCTATGATGAGAAATCAGCAGTGGCTGCAGCAAATCAGGGGCAGCCGCTGGTATTGTCGTATCCGAAAAGTAAAATCTGTAAGGAAATTTCCAATATAACAGAACAACTGGAAGGAATGAACGAGGGTTACAGAAGTGTAAAAAGCAGAAAAAAGAAACGGATTTCATTCCTTCAAAAAGGAAAGGAGACTTTGTAAGCCATGGAGTGGGTAGCTCGTCTGGGTCAGACAAAGGAAACAGACCATACTGTTTCAAAGCCTTTCAGCGTTTCAAACGCTGATACGGGAAACAGAACGGATAAAAATTATGATAAATTGAAGCAGACGGTTCACCAGGAGGTAATACGGGAATACAATGACCGTTTTTCGGACAGCACCAGTGGAAAGTTCATTGATGTTATGGAAATCATCCATCAGGCCATTGCCAGGCAGGAGGAGAGCCTGACCCGTCTGGAAGAATCAAAACTTGCTCAGGAAATTTATGATGATGTTATGGGACTGGGTCCCTTAGAGCCGCTTCTTAGGGATGAATCTGTTTCTGAGATCATGGTGAATAGTGCAAGGCAGATTTACATAGAGCGGGGAGGCAGGCTGGAAATGACAGCTGCAAGCTTTAGGGATGATGCCCATGTGTTAAAGGTAATCAACCGGATCGTTTCATCCGTGGGAAGGCGCTGTGATGAAGCTACGCCCATGGTGGATGCACGATTGGCAGATGGTTCCCGTGTTAATGCCATTATTCCGCCCATCGCTTTAAAAGGTCCCTCCATCACAATTAGAAAATTTTCTTCCACGCCCCTTAAGATCGGAGATTTAATCGGATATGGCTCCCTGTCTTCCCAGATGGCAGGTTTTCTGGAGGCAGCAGTTAAGGGACGCTGCAACATAATTGTTTCGGGGGGAACCGGATCAGGTAAAACCACATTGTTAAATGTATTATCAGGTTATATTCCTGACAGTGAAAGAATTGTTACCATAGAGGACGCGGCTGAGCTTCAGCTGAAACAGGATCATGTAGTAACCCTGGAAGGACGTCCAAGCAACATAGAAGGAAAAGGAGTTGTTTCCATCCGGGATCTGGTAAAGAATGCACTTAGAATGCGTCCCGACCGGATTATAGTTGGAGAGGTCCGGTCTGGAGAGACTCTTGATATGCTTCAGGCCATGAACACAGGTCATGATGGTTCCCTGACGACTGTACATGCTAATTCTTCCAGAGATGTAATATCCCGTCTGGAAACAATGGTTTTGATGTCAGGAATGGAATTGCCTGCAAAAGCCATCAGAGAGCAGATCACCTCTGCCATTGATTTAATCGTTCACCAGTCCCGTTTACGGGATGGAAGCAGAAAGATCGTCAACATATCTGAGGTGGTGGGAATGGAAGGAGATACCGTAACCATGCAGGATATTTTCAGTTTCCGCCAGAACGGAACAGATGGAAACGGAAAGATTGCAGGGAAGTTTGAACCTACGGGAATTCATCCGAAGATTCTTGATAAGATCAGGGATAATGGCGGTTATTGCAGGGATGACTGGTTTCTCGCGGAACGGAGGTAATAATGAAAATGGTTTGTCTGGTTTCTGCGGCGTTATTTATCTATTGTGCCATGGAACTAATTCTGGAATTTCTGTTAGAAAAACAGCTGAAGGTCAATCAGCGGTTAACTGATTTAAGCCAGTTGAAAAAAGAAACTGCTGTATCGGCTGACGGACAAGAAAAAAAGGAAAGACAGCTTTTGCGCTTCATACATATTTCAAAAAAACTGAAGGAAGAGGTAAGCTTATCAGGAATCAGGCTGCGTCCAGAGGAGTTTATCATGATCTGGTTTCTTCTTATCTTTGCTCCGGCCATGCTTTTATTTGCATTTGCTCCGGATTTGATTCAGTGTATGGGACTTTTCCTTATAGGACTGGTTGCTCCCCCGTTCTTTCTCAAAATAGCAGCTGCCAGACAGCGTTCCCTGTTTGAGGCTCAGTTAGGGGATGCGCTGATGGTGCTTTCCAATGGTCTGAGAGCCGGTTTTTCCTTTGAACAGGCACTGGAGAATGTTTCCGGAGATTTAGCCAATCCCATTGGCAGTGAACTGAATACAATCGTCAGGGAGCTAAAGCTGGGAGGGGAATTGGAACAGTCTTTTTTGATGGTAGCTGAACGAATGGAAAGTGACGATTTAAAACTGCTAACCACAGCTGTTGTTATCCAGCAGCGGGTGGGGGGAAATCTGGCAGAAATACTGGATATCATTTCCCAGACCATTCGGGACAGACTGACAATCAAGCGCTCCATAAAGACGCTTACTGCTCAGGGAAGAATCACAGGTCAGGTGATTGGAGCACTTCCGGTTCTTCTGCTTTTTGCTCTTTCCTTTGCCAATCCTGGGTATATTTCTCCGCTGTTTTCTTCTATGATGGGACGCTTATTACTGATGCTTGGCGGAGGAATGGAGATTTTTGGCTTCTTAATGATCAATAAAATTGTAAAAATAAAATTTTGATGAAACCATAAGAGATAAAAACAGGAGAAAAAAAGATGATATTTCTGACAGCCATAGCAGGCGCAGTATTTGCTTATTTTTTTGTAGATGTATGTTTCTCAGCTGCTTTTTCTAAAACGCTTGCTCTGAATGAACGCTTAAAATCTGTGGAAGACATGGGAAAACGGCAGAGGGAAACAGGGGAACTGGATGCTTCCATCGCGGAGCGGATCATGAGACCGGTTTTTAACCGTATCCTTACCATATTTTCCGTATTTGCACCTAAAAATCCAGCGGCTCTGGAGAGATTGGAGCAGCAGCTTAAACAGGCCGGCATTCATATGAGATCCCAAAACTACAGCGCTTCAGTTGCCTTCTTTACGGCAGTCTGCATTTGTTTGGGCGTTTTATATGGAAGGTCGGGAGGTATTTTACAGTCTGTCCTTTATGGTGTGCTGGGTCTCTATGCCGGAGTTGTGTTGAGCCGTTTTCATTTAAAGAGCAAAATAAAAAAACGGAAAGCAGAACTATACCATCAGCTTCCAGAAATGATGGATTTACTAAGTGTTAGTGTTTCGGCGGGACTGGGCTTTGACCAGGCACTGGGATATGTGGTAGAAAAATCAAACGGTGCCCTGATCGATGAACTTGATATAACCCAGAGGGAAATTTCCCTGGGCCGCAGGCGAAAGGATGCCCTGATCGGATTTGCGGACCGATGCGATAATATGGAGATCCGTACATTTGTTACTGCCGTGATCCAGGCCGATGAAATGGGATCCTCCATGCAGAATATCCTGTCCATTCAGGCGACTGCAATCCGGCAGACTCATAAACAGAATGTAGAGGAAAAGGCACAGAAATTATCTGTTAAGATTCTTCTCCCCATGGTGCTGTTTATATTTCCGGTCATCTTTATTGTACTTCTGGGACCGGCAGTCATGTCAATTATGGAAATGTTTGGAGGTATGTAGCTATGATAGTACTGATAGAAGAAGAAAATGGCTTCAATGTGCAGGCAGAAATTGCCGACACCTTCTTAAAAAGACTGCTGGGGCTGATGTTTCGCCCCGGGCTTAATGAGGGGAATGGCCTGCTTTTAGATTCCTGTTCCCGCATCCATACATGCTTCATGCGTTTTCCCATTGATGTGGTATATTTAGACCATGGTAATAAGGTTTTAAAAAGGGAAACCGTGTATCCCTGGAGGCTGGGAAGCTTTGTAAAGGGAACCAGAAAGATATTAGAATTAAATAAAGGTGCTGCAAGAAAGTTGAAGACCGAAAAACAGCTGTTTATCAGCTGTGTTGAAGAAAGGAGGTCGTAATATGAATTATAATCAGGTAAATGATTTCAGACAGGATGCAGAAAACGCCGGACAGATGGGGGGTATGCTCCCTGACGGTATGGAAGGCCTTACAGGTAAGAACATGCAGAACGAGCTTGCTTCTAAGCTCCAGACAACGGTAGTCGGAGGGTATACCAAAAAGAGTGTGGAAGAATATGCTCTGGAAATGAGGAATAATCTGATGCTGATCAAGATGCAGCTGGAGCAGCAGATCCGTGAGCTTACGGCTGAAAAAGTCAGTGTTACCCAGGAATGCCAGGTGCTTCGGGAGCAGTTAAACACAGCAGAGGAAAAGCTTTCCGACGCAATCGCGCAAAAGGAAAGGGCGATGCAGGAGGCCAGGCTGTCAGCAGCAAAATCAGAAGAATGGGAGAACCAGCGTTCCGGTTATGAAGAAATGCAGCAGCAGAAAGTGCTGTATGAGGAAGAGATTTCCCAAAAAGAACAGGACATTATCCGGCTGAATGGAAAATTATCTAATTATCAGCAGGATTATGAAGCTCTGCTGGCAAAAATGAAGGATATGGAGGAAGACCTGCTGAAAGTATCTCTGGGTGGTCTGCCTCAGCCGGAGATGGAAGAACTGCTTCGCCAGAAAGAGGAGGCTGAGCAAAAATATGAGAAGCTTCTTGTGAAGCTGGAGGAAAACACCAAAGCTTTAGAGCAGGAACGCCAGGCACGAATAGAAGAGCAGGAGCAGCGGACCCTGTTGAACGAAAGAGGGAAATGGGAACAGCAGGCTCTGATCGCTGAGCGGGAAAAGCTGGAACAACAGCTTTTGTCAGCCGAAAAGGAGAGATTGGAACACCAGGCTTTAATTGCTGAACGGGAAAAACTGGAGCAGCAGGCTTTAACAGCTGAAAAGGAAAAATGGGAAAAGAAGCTTTATGATTTAAAGAAACAGTATGAAGAACAGGAAAATTACAAAAAAGAGCTGGAAGAGAAGGTTGACGTTTTATATAAAAATTATGAGGAAAATTCATCTCAGATAAAAAGGCAGGAGCAGCAGATTGAAGAAAAGGACATGCTTCTGAAACATTACCAGGGACAGGAGCAGGGAGCCATACTGACCAGGCAGGAAAATCAAAAGCTAAAAGATACCATAGATTCCTTAAAAGAAACAATTCAGATGATTATGGAACAGATGGAAACTCAGTCAGAAAGTATGAACCTTTACATGGAACGTACAACCCAGGAACGGGATACTCTTAAAAAAGCCATTGGGGAACAGGCGGCGCTGAAGCTTCAGAATGTGGAACTGTTAGACATCCAAAGAGGTCTGCTGGCCCAGATTGAGGAGTTAAAGTCCAGGAATATGCAGATGGAAAAAGGAATGGAATTACAGAAAAAAGGTTCCTTACCGGTTGAACGGGAAAAACGGGCGGTATTGCCGGAGAAGGAGCCTTTAGTCAGTGCAGAAAAACGGGATTCTTCTGACCCGGAGCTGTTTACCTGTGACAAAGCCATGCAGAAAGCCAGGGGATTATTCTCTGTGATGGAAGGAGAATATGCCGAGAAGACCAGGGAGGTAAAGAACATTGGCTGACTTAAAAAGGAATGATGAGAATGGGCAGTCGATTCTGGAATTTGCCCTGATTCTTCCTATTATAGTGCTGCTCCTTACTGCTCCTGTGGATTTTTTTATCTGCATGAATACGAAGATGACATTAAGCAGTGCTGCCAGCGAATGCATGAGCCGTCTGGACTATTCTGATATTTCATCAGGGACGGTGAGTAATAAGGTGACACAGATAATTACGCAGAATTTCACGGAGCGGCTGGATCCTTCAAAGGTTAATATTGAGGAACTGAGTGAAGCAGGCAGTCAAAAGAATGATTACAGTTATTACGTTTACTCCAGCGATCTGTCCAATCCATCTGATTTTGGCAGCCAGTTCGAAGTGCGCCCCGGCAGTTTTGAGTATACGGAGGTAAAGATGCAGCTCTCTTATGAACGCTCTGCAGTAACCTTCTGGGGAACCCTTTTTCTGGGAAATACATATAAAGTGAAAACACCTGTCTATTCCCGTGATATCTATATAAGCGGCTATACTCCATAGTACGAACGGGAGGAGGAGGATTTATGAAATATTTTCTGGCTATCAAACAGGATAAAGGACAGGGAATGGTAGAATTTGCACTGGTCTTTCCTATTTTTATTCTAATTATTCTTTTTATAATTGAAGTGGGCTGGATGTCATACCAGCAGACTGTTTTTGATCAGAGTTACCAGTATTCCAGCTGGTCTGTCCAGGCGTCGGATTTCGGGGATTCTGATCCGATGGACACCTGCCCGGCCAAAGATGTCTACAGCGGAAATACGGTGTCGGACCCTTTGGTGGAACGAATAAAAGAGGCCAGTTTCTGGGGCTTTTTACCGGAGAATTTAACAGTCAGTGATGCACAGGCGGTAATGGAAAATAAAGAAGTAACCTTTTCGGTGCCAGGTCGGACACCGGGGGATACCGTAACAGCGATCAGCCGGACCCGCTATATGGATTTAAAAGCCACATTATCCTATGATATATACCCCCTTACCTTTTTAGGAAGGCAGGTTTTCGGATCCAAAGTAACAAAGAAAAAAAAATTAAGCTGCAGCCGCACTGTTGCCACCCAGCACAGATCTGAATAGTTTTGGCAAGAAAAAGGAGGAAAGCATGAAAAGTAAAACCAGGTGGAAAAAGAAATTAGCCTGTTTTGGCCGGGAAGATGGAAATATTCTGCTGCTTTTCGCCGGAAGCCTGACTGTCCTGATTTTTTTTATCGGGATAT
The DNA here is from genome assembly GCF_033342255.1 of Clostridium boliviensis. Taxonomy (NCBI): domain Bacteria; kingdom Bacillati; phylum Bacillota; class Clostridia; order Eubacteriales; family Clostridiaceae; genus Clostridium; species Clostridium boliviensis. The sequence goes on along the minus strand of NZ_JAWONS010000096.1, from coordinate 81,780 downwards.
CGATGGATCTGGGGCTCATTTATTTAAAGCGCAATGCACTGATGAATCTATGCCAGCTTGTGAAGGAAGACAGGTTTACGTTCCAGGATTCCATCCGATATTCCGATAATCCAGGACTGGACAGTTTTTACTTAATTGAGGATGCAATGAGAAGGAATCAGTTTGATGGAACGGTGAAGGTTTATTTTAAAGAAGATACCCCGGAAACGAATTACCGGTATTACAAGATACGGACACAGCTCAGCGAAGAATATTCTTATACATTTCTAAAGATTTTTGGAGCTGATACGACTACTATTAACGTCTATTTTGACGGAGGGGAAACGTACGGAGAAGGGATTTCAGATGTCGTATGGCATCCTGCTTTACCGGTTTCCAGCTACAATGGTTCTTATACCAGCCAGCCTGACGGAAGCTGCGATTATGACAGTGCAGATATGCCGGATGGCTGGTGACGGATTAAAGATGAGGTAACTTAGAATGCAAAAGAAGGCTTTTACAACAGCCGTTTTTCTGCTTGCAGCGGTTTGTTTTCTTACTGCATGCAATAAGAACGGATTTATTTTAAATAAAAATCAAGTCAGGGAGTGTACGCTTACATTTTGGAATTGGGACACCGGACATGAGGATTTTTATGAAAAAATCGCATCGGATTACGAGAAGGAGAATGACGGAGTAAATATAAATATCAGGCTGGTTCCCTATGAAACTTATACAGAGGAGTGGCTGAAAGCGGCTTCAGAAGGTGAAACTGCGGATGTTTTTGCCATTCCTCCTGAAAGTCTTAATGAATTTATAAACAGCAGAAAACTTGAGGCGCTGACCTATGCAGATCTTATCCCTGCAGGCAGTGAAGGGGAGAAGACTTATGCACTTCCAGCAGCAGGCAGTCTTCCGGTGATTTTTTATAATAAAGAAATTTATGAACAGAATCAGTTAGTGGTTCCTGAAACACTTTCGGATTTTGTGACAAACTGTGCCATATTAAAACAGTCATCCTGCCAGCCATTTGCCATGTCGCTGACAGAGGAGGGGGTGTTTGACTCTTTTGATTTTGCGGCAGGGATTCTGGCAAACGGAAAGAGTTTAGATGGTGGAAAATCAGAAAAACAGGATTTTAAAAAGCTGCTGGCTAAAAATACGGGCTATCATGATCTTCTGGGAATTGCAATGGAGCTATCCCTGGATAAGGAACTTTGTGTGAAAGGACACCAGGCTTTATTGGAAAATTTTGCTCAGAATAAATACGCCATGATCTGCGGCACTACTGAGGACATTGCCTGGTTAAATAATAGCATGTCCACTTCCTATGGCTGGTTCTCACTGCCTGGAGAGGATTATACAAATGCAGGAGTATGGAAAGCAAATCACATGTTCGGAGCTGCAAAAAAGGGGAAATCAGTGAAGGAAGCAAAAAAATTCCTTTCCTATCTTCTTAACCAAAAGAATCAGCTGGCATTTTCTTCTGAGTTTGGGATGCTTCCGGCTGTAAGAGGCTTAAAGCCGGATGATAAGGAGATCAGGCAGGCATATGAACTGATAAGCGGGAAAAAGGAAGTGTATTATCCATTCTTCCACGCCATGTCTCAGGATGAAAGAACATTATGTGCAGAGAAATTAGATATGATATTTTCAGGCAAAGTAGCAGATCCGGAGGGCTTTTTGTCAGATTGGATCCGGGAACTGAAGAATTAGCTTAAGAAGGAGTGTGTGGAGGTAAAAGCAATGTTTAAAATAATAAGAAAAGGGCTGCCGGTTATGCTGCTGGCACTTTTTGGACTGTTTCTTTATCCAGGGAAAGTCCTGGCAGCTTCTGTCCAGCCCCTGACAATCTATGTAACTACTGTAATTGATAATTCCTCGGATTACCCGGATCAGGCCGGAAAGGTGTATTCCAGATATGATGCAAAACGGATCTACCAGATGTCAAAATCCGGCAGCTATCCAGCCTATTATCCATCCGGATATGAAACAGGAGTGGTAACTGTGAAAAACGGCCTCACATCAACCGTAAAGTTCTCTGGAAAATCTTCAGGCACAAACTGCAATACGGTATGGTTCGGAGCAAATGGATATACCGATTCGCATTTGAGTCTTGTCTCCGTAGAATACGGGGAAAACGTAAGTGCCTATACCTATAACGGAACAGGAAAAGCATCCGATCCATTTGCGACCCAGGCATATAACTGGATTTCTATTGGAGGTAATGCTCAAAGCGTCAACGTCACCCTCCATTTTAGATATAATCCGGATATTGATGAGGTCCCGCCAAAGGAGGTGCCGGAGCCGGATCATAAGAAAGTGATTGATTATCTGGGCGACGGTGCCGGGAATCCAGATACAGATGCCCATGGGGTTAATGATTACCGGATTTATCTGGATTTAACTACCAGCAGGGAAGAGGAAGCGAAAAAATCGGATATTATATTTGTTTTGGATGTGAGTAATTCCATGGAAGAATCAATGGGAGGTGCATCCAGGTTTGAGGTCATGAAACAGACGGTATACAATGCGGTATCGACTCTTTCAGAGAATCCGGATAACCGCTTTTCCATTATCACTTTTGGAACAAATTCCAATCTTGTGGTTTCCGGAAGTACAGACAAAAACAGTTTACTTCATACTATAAATTCCCTGGCTCTTCCAGGAGGTGCAGAGGGAGGAACAAATTATTACCAGTCCATGAATCAGGCATCGGAACTGATCGGGGGGATTTCCTCACCGGGAGCCGAGCAGGTTGTATTTTTCATTACAGACGGGCAGCCTACTGCAGCAACTCCTGCAGCCCAGGCACTGGGGTATTCCGTTTATACAGAGGTCGGAACTATTTATGCTGCTGATGCAGCCAGACAGATGCAGGGAGTTGACCGGTTTTATTCTATTTTCATGGGGAGCAGTACCGGAGGTGCATCGACGCTGCAGACCATTACCCAGATGGTAAATACCAGTATTGAAAAATATATGGTACAGGCGGCCAGTGCGGAACAAATAAACAATGCATTTAACAGGTTTTTGTCTCAGATCAGCAATTCATTTTACGATGTGACAATCAGCGACCAGCTTTCTGAGTACGTGGAATATATGGGAGATTTAAAGGTGATGCGTCAGACCGGAAGCGCACAGCCAGAATATTTATCAGATGGCAGCGATTATTTTGCAGGTTACGAAAATGCGGGGATAAATGTAAAACTTCTAAGCGGTACCTTGCCCGCCAGCCGTTATGTTGTGTCATTTAATGTACGCGCTTCCGATAAAGCACTGGATTCCTATGATACAAACCAAAGTTATCCCCATACAGGAGATTCTGACACGGATTATAAAGGCAACAGCACCAGTTCGGGGATGCCCGGATTTTACTCCAATGCAAAGGCCGGACTTACATATTCCTACGGCAATAGCGGCCGGGCTGAGTATACTTACAATAAGCCAGTAATCCAGGTTGTTGAACCGGAGCCTGTTCAGGCTGAAATCCAGTTAAAAAAGATTCTTACAGGAATGACGCTGGAAGCCGGAAGTTTCCAGTTTGAGATCAGCAAAATTACTGATGGGAACGAAATTCCTGTTGCAACAGCATTTAATGATGGGGAAGGCAATATTACGTTTCCTGCAGTAGAACTGAACAAACCGGGGGTTTTTCTCTATCATGTAAAAGAGATCATTCCCAAGGAGAAAATACCAGGGATGGTGTATGATACAAAGACAATTCAGGTAGAGGCAGAGGCTGCAAGATCCGGAGATGAGCTGAAAGCTCAGGTCCGTTATCCAGCGGATGTTTCCTTTGTCAACCATTATGAGCCTCAGCCGGTATCCGTCAGTCTGAATGCTCAAAAAAAACTTTCGGGACGTGCTCTGAAGAATGGAATGTTCCAGTTCCGTCTTCTTACCGGAAACAATGAGGGAGTGGAGACTGTGTCCAATAATGGGTCCGGAAAAATAAGTTTTTCCACGCTGACGTTTACAAAAGAAGGTACTTACACCTATCTGATCCGGGAATCTGTACCCATTCCTGCAGATCCCAATATAACGTATGATTTAAAAACAATCACTGCGAAAGTTCTGGTTACAGACAGCGGCGGCAAACTGAAGGCTGAGGTTTCTTATTGGCCAGATCAGGTTTTTAAAAATAGTTTTACTTACCAGACGGAATCGGCTGCTATTGAAGTGAAAAAAGTTCTTACCGGGATGCAGCTCACCGCCGGATTGTTTGAATTTGAACTGAAGGATATGGAAACCGGTGATGTACAAAAATCTGTAAACAAGGCAGATGGTACCGTCAGCTTTTTAAAATCCTATGATGAACCGGGTGAGCATACATATCAGATCCGGGAAATAGAACCTTCTGACCCAATCCCGTATATGAATTATGACGGCAAAACAATAACAGTTACAGTAAGGGCAGAAGATGATGGTTCTGGAAATTTAGTCACCACAGTGGAATATCCTGCAGATATAACTTTTTATAATACCTATAAGATCCGCGGAGGGATCTGGTAAGTATAGTTTACTCGATTAAGCTATGTTATAATTAACTAAAACTTCTATATCAATTAAATCATTAAAACAAGAAAGGTGTGATAAGCCAGATGGAACCAATGGAATCAGCAAGAAGATCAAAATATAAAGAACCAATCCAGCACGGAAACGCATTTTTTCCTTTCAGCATCCATGAAACAGACATCAGACTGCGGGAAGGAAAGACCTTTCACACCTTTTTTATGAATGGTGAGAAAATAGGAGGTCTTATGGGGGCGGAACAGGAAGCACCCCTGTACTTTCACTGCCACAGGGAACTGGAGCTATTTTGGGTATGCAAAGGAACAGTCAGAATCGGAATAGAAAATGAAGAGATTCAGGTAAGCGAGGGGGATGTTTTGTTAATCCGGCCAGATAGAATTCACGGCTCCAATGACTGCTTAAAAGAAGATCTTATTTACCGGACCATATTATTTAGCTACGACTTTGTGGGAAGTATGGAGAATGATGTCATCAGGCAGAACTACATTGATCCCCTGTTTTCCGCAGTTACCGGACCTTATATCTTTTTGTCATCGAAGCAGCAGAGCAGTGAATGGCTGTTTCACCTTTTAAATGATGCATACTGTGTTTATGAAAATAGCGGAAGGGGATTTGAACTGCTTTTAAAAGCCAGAATACTGGAGTTCTTCTATGAAGTGGTAAAAAATGGGAATATATTACAAAACCCGGAACAGACCAATGCAAGAATGGCCCTGTTTATGAAAAAGATAAATCATTACATATCAGAAAATTTTTCCGACAGAATCGAACTTAATGATGCAGCAAGGTACGTGTCCATGAGTAAGGGATATTTCTGCCGCTATTTTAAACTTGCATTTCACATGACATTTCATGAGTATCTGACTAATATAAGGCTGCGTGAGGCTGAGAATCTGGTGCGTACTACTCACCTTGGTATGGAAGAGATTGCAATACGCACCGGTTTTTCTAATTCAAATTACTTTACAGTCAGCTTTAAAAAGCATTATCATATGATTCCTACAAAATACCGGAACATATCCCGCTTATAAAGTTATTTTTTTAATAAAAGAGGTCAAGAAAAACAGGGTAACTTTATGTTCATACATCTAAAATAATAGCATGAGTTCAAAAGAAAGGGGCATGCAAAGTATGAACTATATCAGAGAGGAACAGGAAGCTATTATTTTTGAGAATGACGGAGAAACCCTTAGAATTGAACCGTGGGGTGAAAATTCCCTGCGGGTGAGAGCTGTGATGATGGGGGATATCAAAGATACGGATTACGCACTTCTTCCCCCGCCATTTAAGCCAGCTGAGATTGTAATTAAAGATGGGTTTAACGGAGAGATTACTAACGGATCAATTACCGCAGTTTTATCTGTGGATGACTGGCACAAACGGTGTCTGGTAAGCTTTTTTAACCAGAAAGGGGAACTTTTGCTGGAGGAAGAAAGATTCGGTGGAGCCCTTAATAAAAAAACCAGAGATTTTAAACCCAGACTGGGAGGGGATTATGAGCTGACAGTATCCTTTGCCTCAGACCAGTCAGAACGGCTGTACGGAATGGGACAGTATCAGCAGGAAGTTTTAAATGTAAAAAGCTGCATTTTAGAGCTTGCCCACAGAAACTCTCAGGCCTCTGTTCCGTTTGTACTGTCGGATAAAGGGTATGGCTTTTTCTGGCATAATCCTGCAGTCGGAACGGCTTCTTTTGGGAAAAATGTTACCCAGTGGTATTCACAGAACACGAAGCAGATGGATTACTGGATCACTGCAGGTGATACTCCGAAAGAAATTCTTAAAGCTTATACAAAAGCTACAGGGACACCTCCTCCCATGCCGGAATATGGTCTGGGATTCTGGCAGTGCAAGCTAAGATACTGGAATCAGGAAGAGCTTTTAAACGTTGCCAGAGAATATCATAAAAGAGGAATTCCCATAGACGTGATCGTGATTGATTTCTACCATTGGCCGAAATGCGGCGATTATCGTTTTGATGAAAACGATTTTCCGGATCCAGAGGTCATGGTTGAGGAATTGAATGGATATGGAACTGAACTTATGGTTTCCGTCTGGCCTCAGGTGAATTTAACCAGTGAAAATTATGAAGAAATGAAACAGAAAGGCCTGCTGGTAAAATCAGAGAGGGGAGTTCCCATAGCAATGAGGTTCCAGGGAGAGAATGCGTTCTTTGATGCGACCAATCCAAAAGCAAGAGAGTATGTCTGGAATTTATGCAGAAAAAATTATTATGACTATGGGATTAAAACCTTCTGGCTTGATGAGGCGGAACCGGAATTTTCCACCTATGAGTATGACAATTACAGATTCTATATGGGACCGGTTAATCAGATTGGAAACATCTATCCGCAGCTCTATGCCAAAACCTTTTATGACGGTCAGATTGCTGCGGGTATGGATACAGCGGTTAATCTGCTGCGCTGCGCCTGGGCAGGCAGCCAGCGCTATGGTGCACTGGTATGGTCCGGTGATATTCACAGTGATTGGAAGACCTTAAGAGAGCAGGTCTGTGCAGGTCTGAATATGGGAATAGCAGGGATTGCCTGGTGGACAACTGACATCGGAGGGTTCATGGGAGGAGATCCTGCAGATTCTTCCTTCAGGCAGTTGTTTATCCGTTGGTTCCAGTGGGGGACGTTCTGCCCTGTTATGCGGCTTCATGGGGACCGGACACCGTCAAAACCAGTTAATCATGCAGATGGAACACCGTCCATGCCAACCGGTGCAGACAATGAAATATGGAGCTTTGGTGATGAAAACACACCTATTTTAGAAAAATACATTTATTTCAGAGAGGCGATGCGTCCCTATTTACGTGCATTGATGAACGAAGCACATGAATCCGGCAAGCCTGTCATGCGCACTATGTTCTATGAATTCCCTCACGATGAGAGATGCTGGGATCTGACCAATCAGTATATGTTTGGTTCAGATATTCTGGTTGCGCCCATCTTATATGAGGATACATATGAAAGGGAGGTTTATCTGCCGCAGGGAGCAATCTGGACCCTGATCTATGATGGAACGGAATATGAAGGAGGACAAATCATTTATCAGACGGCCAAAATCGATCAGATCCCTGTTTTCCTTCGTGACGGAAAACAGAAAGAGTTGATTGGAAAAATATAATTTCCACCCCAAATTTCCCCTAATCACCAAAAAAAGTCTGAAAACTGGCTGAAAACAGCTTGTGAATTTACCAAAAATTACATGTAGAGTGCTAAATATTACATGAACGAAAAAACCCCAGTCTTTTGTAGTATAATCTTTTTAAATAGAACAGGAGGGGAGGAGATAAGATTTTTACTTCCATAGCATTTATAGTAATCGGATTGTTTATGATGTTAATGCCATATGAAAAATTTCTCGAAATTTTCCCGGCAGCCAAATCAAAAAGACGATAAAAGTTATAGGGGGCTTTTTTCTGATTTTTGGTTTTGGTCTCATATTTAATCTCAAACAATCAATGATGTATGAAAAGCTGTGATTTCAATCATTATAAAATGATGGGAATAACGACAAAAGAAAGAAGCAGAGGAGGTGGTTTCCCTGCTTCTTTCTTTATTACAGATAAATAACCAGAATCAAAATTTAAGAACCTGGGATCTGGAAAAACTCAGCTTAAGATGTTATAATAAAAAAATAAAGAAAAAGGAGCACAATTATACATTACATGGATAAATATCAAGTACTCAGGCACTATTTTGGTTACGACAGTTTCCGGGAAGGGCAGGAAATACTGATTGACAGCATTCTGGCAGGGAGAGATGCCCTGGGGATTATGCCGACAGGTTCTGGTAAGTCTCTCTGCTTTCAGGTTCCGGCTCTTATGACGGAAGGAATTACTTTAGTGATATCCCCTTTGATTTCCCTGATGAAAGATCAGGTTGCCTCCCTCAATCAGGCAGGCATTCACGCTGCATATCTTAACAGTTCTTTGTCCCCAAGTCAGTATCTGAAAGCCCTCGCTTATGCACGGGAAGGGCGCTATCCCATTATTTACGTTGCACCGGAACGGTTATTGACCGAAGATTTTTTGGAATTTTCCTTAAGTGTCCGGATTTCCATGGTGGCAGTGGATGAAGCTCATTGCGTATCCCAGTGGGGACAGGATTTCAGACCCAGTTATTTAAAGATTGTAGATTTTATTGAAAGACTTCCAAAACGTCCGGTCATCAGCGCATTTACTGCTACGGCGACGAAGGCGGTACGAGAGGATATTATTGATATTTTAATGCTGCAGGACCCTGCTGTTGTTTCAACCGGCTATGACAGGCCCAATCTGTTTTTAAGTGTGCAGTCTCCCAAGGATAAGTATGCCACGATGAAAAATTTTGTGGAGAGACATCCGGGACAGTGCGGAATCATCTATTGTCTTACAAGAAAGATGGTAGAGGAGGTCTGTGGGAAATTAAACAAAGAGGGATTTTCTGCCACCCGGTATCATGCAGGGCTAAGCGATGCAGAACGGAGAACGAATCAGGATGATTTTATTTATGACAAAAGTCTTATTATGGTGGCAACCAATGCATTTGGTATGGGCATCGATAAGTCCAATGTCCGCTATGTCATTCATTATAATATGCCGAAAAATTTAGAATCCTATTATCAGGAAGTGGGGCGATGCTCCAGAGACGGAGAGCCGGGAGAATGCCTGCTTCTTTATGGCGGTAAGGATGTGGTAACCAATCAGATGTTTATAGACAGCAATCAGGATAACCAGGAGCTGGACCCGGTCACCCGTAAGCTTGTGGAAGAGCGGGACAGAGAACGTCTGAAAAAAATGACCTATTACTGCTTTACAAACGACTGCCTGAGGGATTATATACTGCGCTATTTTGGAGAATATAAGGATAATTACTGTGGGAACTGTTCCAATTGTTTAACAGGATTCGAAACGGTGGATGTAACAGATATTGCAGCAGCCATCATCGGGTGTGCAGAAACCAGCAGGCAGAGGTATGGTGCAGCCGTGATTATGGATACTTTGCATGGCGCCAATACGGCTAAGATCAGGAATTACCGCATGAATGAGAATCCACATTACGCAGTTCTGTCAAAAGTACCTGTCTATAAGCTGAGACAGGTTATGAATCATCTTCTTTTAAATGAATATCTGTCTGCTACCAATGATGAATATGCCATTGTAAAGCTGACGAAAAAGGCAGGTGCCGTTTTAAATGGAGAAGAGACTGTATGGATGAAAATGGCAAAAGAGGAAGAAAAAGTTTCATCTGATAAGGCAAATAAAAAAGGAAAGAAGACTAGTTCAGCGGTACTTAAGCTGTCGCCGGAAGAAGAAATCTTGTTTGAGAAGTTAAGGACACTTCGGCTTAAAATCGCAAAAGAGGAAAAAGTTCCTCCCTATATTGTTTTTTCTGATAAAACCCTGATCCATATGTCCGTACATAAACCAAGGACCCGGGAAGACATGCTTTCTGTATCCGGCGTAGGTGCTTTTAAATATGAAAAATACGGGGAAAGATTTTTGGAAATAATGGATTGAAAAATTCTGCCAGGATATGCTTTAGGGTATCCTGGCAGATTTTTTTAATTGAAATACATATTTTGGGGCATAATGAAACAGAAAAACAGATCGAAATTTTCTGCAATCAGGAGGAGCTAATAATATGAAAAAACCACTGGCTTTCATGCTTATTGCCATAATCATACTATGTCTGAACGGCTGTGGTTCCGGTAGTGCAAAAAAAGAAAGCAGCAAAGCGGCCGCACAGACAAAGGAGGCAGAAGCAGAAGCAGCACAGGCGACTGCACAAGCGGCACTGGCAACAACCCAGGCAGTGAGAGCAACACCATCAGAGCCGGAGCTGGTCCTGAAATATGGAGAGGTAAACCCTGAGGGCAATATTGATACAAAGGTAGCTGAAAAGTTTGCACAATATGTATATGAACTGTCTGTAGGAAGAATAAAAGTTGATATCTATCCGGGTGCGGTTCTTGGGGATGAAAAGACGTCTCTAAATTCTTTAAAAACTGGGAACGGTCTTCTGGATTTATACCGTGCAAACACAAATGCACTGACTGGCTATGGTTTTAAAAAGCTGAATCTATTTGGTCTTCCCTATATTTTTGAAGATAGAGAAGGAATGTGGAAGGTATTGGATCATGAGAACCTTGGCAGGGCGTTTTTAGATGAGGGACAGGAGATTGGCGCCAATATGGTAGGTCTGTTCTACACCGATGAAGGTGCCAGAAATATTTTCACAACACAGCCAATCACAGGTCTTGAAGACATCAAAAATAAAAGAATCAGAGTTCCCGAATCTGTTCTTATGATGGACACCATATCAGCACTGGGAGCCCAGCCAATTCCCATGCGATATGAGGATCTGTACTATGCATTAGCAAGCGGTGATGTGGAAGGTGCGGAAAATCCCATACCAGGCTATCTGTCCAACCGTTTTTATGAGGTAGCTCCCTATTATCTGTTAAGCAACCATGTTTTCAGCCCCGGGATTGTCATGATATCAGAGCGGTTATGGGATTCATTAAGTAAAGAAGATCAGGCAATTCTAAGAGAAGCAGGAAGAATGGCTTCTGAATGGAACAAAAGAGAGATCGTTTCAGAAGAAGGGAAACTGGAAAAAGAAATGGTGGACAGGGGAGTAACCGTTATACCTTTAACTCCTGGGGAGGAAGAAGAAGCCAGAAAAGATGAAGAAATTGTCAGAGTCAGCTTTACTCCAGGGCTTGAAAAATACCTGCGGGAAATTATAAACATTCAAAAATAAAGAGTAACAGGTGAATTCTCACCTGTTACCTATTTACATACCGGTATATAATGGAAGGCCGTCCGCCAGTGGTATAATCAATGTCACTGACAATCTGTTTTTTGTCCAGAAGGTAATTCATGTATCTGCGAACGGTTACACGGGATAAATGAACCTCTTCCGCGACAGTTTCACTGGTGAGCGCATCGTCAGGATGCTCCTTCATATAAGATAGAATAATCTCCAGAGTCTTTTCCTGGAGGCCCTTGCGAAGGACGTCCTGCTGGGAAGAAGTTCCGGAAGAAATTTCAAAAAGGGAATCCAGCTGCTGCTGGGAGAAGGTCTCCTGTTTAAGAAGCTCCTGATGTTCCATAAACCGGGCCAGTGCATGGTTAAACCGGACGTACTCAAAAGGTTTTACCAGATAATCGATCACACCCAGTCCCAGAAGCTGTTTAACATGAGAAGCATCGGTCGCTGCTGTCACCATAATAACATCTATATGATTCTGAAGCTTTCGGATCTCGGTAAGTAGTTCCACACCATCCATGACCGGCATATACACATCCATAATTGCCAGATCAGCTGTATGGTCCTTTAAATAATGAAGCGCATCTTTTCCATTGGAAAACTGACCGGTTACCCGCAGATATTTGTTTAATTCCACATATTGTCTGTTAATGGAAGCTACCATGGGGTCGTCCTCAATAATGATTACCTGATACATGATGTCTCCTCCTCTGTAAATGTGATTGTAAATGAAGTTCCTGTATTTTCTTCAGATTCCATCTCAATGATACCATGATGCTGATCTACCAGTTCCTTAATCAGGCACATACCGGCCCCCCGGCCGTTCCCCTTCGTGGAAAAGCCTTTGTTGAAAATTTTATCCTGTATGCTGGCAGGAATTCCTCTGCCAGTATCGTCAACGGAAAGGATGCTGCCGGATTTCCATATATTAATCCCGACTTCAATTTCTTTCACTCCATTGCTTTGTTCATTTAACTCCTCGATGGCATTTTCAATCAGATTGCCCAGAATGGTAATATATAGTTCAACGGGCAGATGAAGCTCTGACTCTTCACAGGAGCTGTCTGGTTTGATGGTAAGGCGGATACCCAGTTCGCCTGCACGGATAATTTTCCCGATTAAAAGTGCGGCTATACTGGAAACCTGAATCAGTTTTGTCACCTCGCTTACAGCCACAGTGGAGGCCATACTGGTATGAAGAATAAAATCGGTTACTTTTTCAGGCTGTCCCATCTCGATAAAACCAAGAATAACATGGAGCTTGTTTTTGAACTCGTGATTTAAGGCGCGGAGCGTCTCTACCATGTATCTTGCTCCGGTCAGCTCCTCAGCCAGACGGGTGTATTCCGTCTTATTGCGGAAGATGGATACGGCTCCGGTGGTATTCCCGTTATCTATAATGGGAATCCGGTTAGATATAATGTGTTTTCCTTTTATCATCAGACTGATATTATATTCCGGGGTACCTGTCCTAAGGACGTGGGGAAGTCTGGTTTCCGGATAAAGTTCCGTCAGTTTTGTACCATATTCCGGAATGGAAGGGAGTTCCAATATCTTTTTTGCAGATTCGTTAATCAGAATCAGTTCTCCTTCGGTATTAATTGCAAAGATTCCCTCTTCCAGGGCATCCAGCACTTCTTTTCTTTCAATGTGTATTTTACGGAACTCCTCCGGCTTATATCCAAGAAGTATTTTCTTCAGCCGGTTATAGAGCAGTCCGGAAATAAGAAAGCCTATGGAAAGGAGTACCAGTGCCAGGAGAAAAAAGACAAGAAGAATATTCCTGGTAAGCTGGGATATGCTGGTGGTCAGCACGGAAACCATTACAAAACCAATGATTTCTCCCTCTTTATTTTTAACAGAAAAGAAAGCCCTTCGCTGACTTCCAAGAGTCCCTTTTCCATTGGTAATATAAGGGGAAGCACCATGTAAGATGGGGCTTTCATCACCGCCGACAAAGGTTTTTCCAATCAGTGCTTTATTATTATGATATAAACGGATGCTGTTTTTATCACAGATGGTGACTACATCAATATAATTAAGTTCTTTAGTCAGTTCATCCATACGATTATTAAATGCTTCGGATGGCTCCTTTTTATTTAACATGTCAGCCACTTGCGGCATCCCGGAGATAAAGATTCCGGCATTTTTAATGTTCATGTCCAGTGAATTTCGTTTGGTTACCAGATTATAATGGAGCGATACACCCAAAGCCAGTAAAATAGCAAGGACGATGCTGAAAATCTGGGATACATAAATCTGGTGTTCTAATGGTTTTTCTCTCATGCCATACCTCCCCTGCAAAACCTATTGTAGTAGATGTAAACAAGAAAATCAACGAGTATCGGGATAATCTTAAAACCTGTTTTCTTTACTTACATAAGTTTTTAATAAGGTTCACAAGATTTCAAAATGCCGGTACCGGTGATAACATACGGTTATATTAAAAAGTCAACGAAAGGGAAAGGTGAAAAGTTATGGATTACAACAAACTTGCACTGGAGCTGCATGAAAAAAACAAAGGAAAAATCGAAGTAATCTCAAAGGTGGATGTAAAATGCAGAGAGGATCTAAGTACTGCCTACACACCGGGGGTTGCAGAACCGTGCAGAAAGATCAGAGATGATAAATCCGAAGTTTACCGCTATACTGCAAAGGGGAATCTGGTGGCTGTGGTAACTGACGGAACGGCAGTACTGGGGCTGGGAGATATTGGTCCGGAAGCAGCAATGCCGGTAATGGAAGGCAAATCTATTCTTTTTAAAGCCTTCGGAGGCGTGGATGCATTTCCAATTTGTCTGGATACAAAAGATACAGAGGAAATTATTAAAACAGTCCGCTATCTGGCACCTGGATTCGGTGGAATTAATCTGGAGGATATTTCTGCACCCAGATGTTTTGAAATAGAGCGGCGCTTGAAAGAAGAACTGAATATTCCAGTATTCCATGATGACCAGCATGGAACTGCAATTGTAGTATCCGCCGGTATTATCAATGCATTAAAGGTTGTTGGAAAGAAAATAGAGGAAGTTAAGGCTGTAATAAATGGAGCCGGGTCTGCTGGAATTTCTATCTGTAAACTCTTATTGTCCATCGGAATGAAAGATATTATTCTCGTTGACAAAAAAGGTGCCCTGGCAGAAGGCGAAGAGTGGATGAACGATGCCCAGAAGGCGATGGCTCAGATCACCAATCCGGAGAATAAAAGGGGTGATTTAAAAGAGATCATGAAAGAAAGAGATGTTTTCATTGGCGTTTCTGCTCCTGGAATTGTTACTTCCCAAATGGTTGGCTCTATGGCAAAGGATCCAATCGTATTTGCAATGGCCAATCCAACTCCTGAAATCATGCCTGATGAGGCAAAGGAAGGCGGAGCAAGGATCATTGCAACAGGACGTTCTGATTTTCCAAACCAGATCAATAATGTACTGGTATTCCCGGGTATTTTCCGTGGAGCTCTGGATGCAAAAGCTACGGATATCACAGAAGAAATGAAGATTGCGGCTGCTTATGCAATTGCTGGAATTATAAAGGAAGAGGAACTGACAGAGGAATACATTATACCCGGTGCATTTGATGAGCGAGTTGCAAAAGAGGTTGCAGAAGCGGTGAAGAAAAAAGCTGTGGAGCAGGGGGTTATTAAGTAAGATGGAAAATGAAAAAAGCACTATAGGTAAAAAGATTATGAGCATTAAAATTTCGGGAATTTCATTACCTGTTTATCTTGCTTTTACTGCAGTCACCGCAGTTTCTATTGCTATGAAATGGCTTCCGTCCGGAATGATCGGTGCTCTGCTTGTAATGATGATTTTTGGCGGACTGTTTAATATCATTGGTAATAATCTTCCCATTGTTAAAACCTTTCTTGGGGGCGGTGCGATTGTCTGCATTTTTGCGTCTGCTGCTCTGGTTTATACGGGGCTGATTCCGGAATATGTGGTGGAGAATGTTGACCAGTTTATGAACAAAACCGGATTTTTAAATTTCTACATAGCAGCATTAATTACAGGGAGTATTCTGGGTATGGACAGGTCTCTTCTGTTAAAAGCAGCGGTCAGGTTCCTCCCGGTTGCTCTTTGTGCAATGACTGTGGCCATCTTAAGCGTTGGCGTAGTGGGAGCTTTGGTTGGATATGGTTTTATAGATGCAGTGATGTATGTGGCAATTCCCATGATGGGCGGAGGTATGGGAGCAGGAGTGGTTCCGCTGTCCGGTATGTACGCAGAGGCACTTCACACAGAATCTGCTGCAGTAATATCAAGAATGATTCCCGCGTCTACTCTGGGTAATGTAATGGCAATTGCAGGTGCGGGTATGCTGGCGAAATTCGGAGAATTAAAGCCAGGATTAACAGGAAATGGACGTCTTATGAGAAATCACAATTCTGATTTAAATGAAAAAAACAAATCTTCTGTCAGTCTGGAAGAGCTGGGAATTGGATTAATTACTGCTATGTTATTCTTTTTAATGGGTGTGATTATTAATAAATTTGTTCCTGCTGTGCATTCTTATGCCTGGATGATTATTCTGGTAGCTGTCAGCAAGGCGTGTGGATTTATTCCCGTGAAATTCGAGGATTCCGCCCGCCAGTGGTCCCAGTTTGTTATGAAGAACTGGACCAGTGCACTTTTAGTGGGAATCGGTATATCTATGATTGATTTAGGTGCAGTAGCAAAAGCGGTCACTCCCATGTACCTGCTCCTGGTTTTTGTAGTAGTTGTAAGTGTATCGATTGGTGCCGGAATCGGCGGTTATATGGTTGGGTTCTATCCGGTAGAATCTGCAATTACGGCTGGACTTTGCACCACCAATATGGGTGGAACCGGTGATATTGCTGTACTTTCCGCAGCCAGAAGAATGGAACTTCTGCCGTTTGCCCAGATCGCTACCAGAATCTGCGGTGCACTCATTCTGATTGTAGCCAGTCTGCTGACTCAGTTATTATTTTAGATTGTGGTTTAGAATATAAAACAGATCCTCCAATAAGGAAAAAATAGCTGCATGAGGCTGAATCAGCTGTTGGGGTTGGTTTCTATAATAAGTATTAATGTAAAATCAGGGTTGAAAAACATGGATTGTTTTAACCCTGATTTTTTATTTATCTAGAACAAACCAGAGGAGTTATGATATACTTTCAGCAGAACCATATGAAGGAAATGAGAGGGGAGGAAGAACGATGAAATTTTTTCATTTGTCCGATTTACACATTGGAAAGCAGCTGAATGGTTACAGCTTAAAAGAAAATCAGGAAGCTGTTTTAAAGCAGATTGTGGATTATGCGGTCACGGAACAACCCGAAGCAATCTTAATCTGTGGCGATATTTACGATAAGACGGCACCTTCGGCGGAGGCCTATACCATATTCAGCGGATTTTTAGATGCACTGTCCATGCTCAGCCCCCAGCCGGCTGTTCTCATTATTGCCGGGAATCATGATTCTCCTGAAAGACTCTCCTATGCTGGTTCATTTTTGGAAAAGCATTCCATTCATCTGTCGGTAATGCCGCCCCAGAATCAGAATGAATACATAAAAAAGGTGGTACTTACTGATGAAAATGGCCCCGTTAATTTTTATCTGCTGCCTTTTCTAAAACCAGGATATGTAAGAAATCTCTTTGCGGACGGTCAGCCCCAGGGATACGAGCATGCGGTTAAGGAGGTTCTGGCAAGGGAAAATATAGACACCGGGGAGCGAAATATCCTGCTTTCCCATCAGTTTTACGCAGGGGGAAGCACAGATCCTGAAACCTGTGAATCGGAGCAGGCGGTCATTATGGCAGGAGGGCTGGACCGTGTGGATGTTTGCGCGCTTCCGGCCTTCGATTATGTGGCTCTTGGACATCTCCACGGACCACAGAGAGTTTCAAAGGACTGGATCCGTTACAGTGGGACGCCATTTAAATATTCCGTCAGTGAGGAGCACCATAAAAAAGGAATCACTGTGATCCATATGGGAGCAAAGGGGGATGCGCTGACTTATGAGATACTTCCTCTTCGGGGTATTCAGGATGTAAGGCGTGAAAGAGGAACCTTAAAGGAGGTACTAAACCGTGCGGATGATGCCAACTGCCATGATTTTATCAGCGTGACCCTGACCGATGAGGACGAGCCTTACCGGATCAGAGAGCAGTTAAAGGAAGTCTATGATCATCTGCTGGAACTGAAGGTGGACAATGTGCGCACCAGGGAACGAATGATGGAGGAAGAGGAGCGTGTACCTGTTTTAAATCCTCTGGAAGCATTCCGGCAGTTTTACAGGACTGTGAGAGGGGAAGAGATGACAGAAGAAGCCTTTCATGCCATGGAGAGAATCGTACAGGAAGCAAAGGAGGAAGGTGCATGAAGCCATTGAAACTGAAGATGTCCGCATTTGGTTCCTACAAAGATGTGGTAACGGTGGATTTTGAAACAGCCGGGCATGGGATTTTTCTCATTACCGGAGACACCGGTTCCGGAAAAACCACGATTTTTGATGCGCTTTCCTTTGCGCTTTTTGGAGAAACAAGCGGACATCGAAGAGATCCTTCCATGATGCGCAGCCAATATGCAGACGGGGATATAGAAACTTTTGTTTCCTTTCGTTTTTCCGAGCAGGGGGATATCTATGAAATTACAAGAAGCCCTTCCTATTTAAGAAGCAGTAAAAGGAAAAACAAGGACGGTGAGTATACCCAGATCTCAGTTCCTGCAAAAGCTTCCATGTTGCTGCCCACAGGTCTGGAATTTGCCGGTAGTATCCGGGACATTAACCAGAAGATTGAAGAAATTATTGGTGTGGATTCCAGCCAGTTCTCACAAATCGCTATGATAGCCCAGGGAGATTATTTAAAGCTTCTACATGCTGCCTCCAAAGAGAGAAAAGAGATCTTCTCCAGAATATTTAACACAGGGATATACAGCCGGATTCAGTATAAATTAAAGGAAAAAAATAACTTCTATGCTGGAAGTCTGGAGGATAACCGGAAGCTTTGTGTTCATGAACTGGGGAATTTAGAACTGCTGTGTGACAGCGTTTACAAAGATCAGTGGGTTCATCTGCTGGAATTTCCGGAGACGAAAACGGAAGAGATTATCAGCCTCCTGTCAGCAATTTTAGCTGAAATCCGTGACAAAGAAACGAAGCTGTCGGATAAAAGGGAAGATAACAGTGAGCGTCTCTCCAGCGTGGAAAGCAAAAGGAATCTTGCTATGGAGCAAAACCGCCTGTTTGATAAACGAAAGGAAGCTGCTGAACGTATGGAGGCATTACAGCTTCAGAATGAAGACTGGAAGCAAAGACGGGAGCTGCTTGCAAGAGGGGAACTGGCGGAGCAGGTCTCTACTGCAGAGATGCAATATAAGGAAAGAAAAAAAGACTGGGAAGCAGCTTTGAAACGGGAGCTGCAGCTTGAGGAAGATTTAAAGAATGCAGGGGAAATGCTTGCTTTAGTGAAGAAGGCTGCATTTGAAAGCCGGGAAGCGTCAGAAAAGGAAGTTCCTCAGCTGTCGATTCTTTTAGACCGTCTGAATTCCTCCATGCCTCTGTATGAGGATTGGAGGAATATGGAGGAATTGTGCAGCACCAAAAAAAGAGAAGAGGAGGAGGCAAAAAAACAGTTTGAGGATGCAGATAATGAGTTAGAACGAGTCAGTCTGCGCTTAAAAGAATACGAAAACCAGCAGGATACACTGACTGAAATCGCGAAAAAACTTCCGGAACTGAAATATTTAAAAGAAGAGTTTACGAGAAAGGAAGAGGCACTTAAGGGGCTGTTTGCGGCATTAAAACAGGTTCATTCTGCTCACCTTGAACTGTCAGAATTAAGGGAGTCTGAAAAAGCCTCCCAGGCTGCTTATGAGGAGGCCCAAGCTCATTATCAAATCTATTATCAAAGTTTTTTTGCCCAGCAGGCAGGAATACTTGCAAAGGAACTGACAGAGGGAGCACCCTGTCCGGTATGTGGCTCCTGCCATCATCCTAAAAAGGCAGAGCTTTTAGAAGGCGGCATTACCGCTAATATGGTGGAAGAGGCCAGAATTTCAAGAGATAAAGCCAATGAACGCCGGTCGGAAGCTGCTCTGTTTGTGGTTCAAAAATATGAAGAATGCCGTCACCAGGAAGAATTGATTAAGAAGGAGGCAGGACTTTGGATTAGTCCCTGTACAGATCTGGATTCTCTGGGAGAATGTCTTATATCGGAAGAAAAGGAAACCAGCCTTTTATTAATCAATACGGAAAAAGAGGAGAAGAGAGCCAGGGAAGCGGAAGCGTATTTAAAGGAGCTCAATGAAAAAAGACTAAATGATATCAGCCGTATGTCAGTACTGGAACAGGAAAAGGAAGTGTTTCGTGGAAGCTGGCAGGATAAGAAAGTGAAAAACTCCGCTTTATTTGCAAAACGGGAGCAACTGGAAAAAAGTCTGCCCTATCCGGACGAGAAGGAGGCAAAACTCCAGCAGGAACGATTAAAAAACAAAAGAGATCAGCTGCTGACAGCTGAAAAGAAGTCAAATGAGAGGTTTCTTCTGCTGTCAGAAGAGGAACGGGAAAAAAGGGGCCGGCTTGCTTCATTAAAAGAAAACACACAAGAACTTTTCAAAGCACAGGAGAGCACAGGAAGGGCTTACCACTCGCAGCTTTTAAAGCTGGGTTTTTCTGATGAGGCAGATTACATCCAGGCTAAAATGCCATCTGATCAAAGGAAGGCATGGCAGCAAGAAATACGGGGATACGAGGAAGCGTGTCTCACTGCCAGGACAATCTATGACCAGTATAAAGAACAGACAAAAGGCAGGGAACGAGTGGATACATCCCACTGGGATGAAGAAGTATATGCGTTAAGGGAGGAGCAAAAGGTTCTTCAGTTAAAGTCGGCTGAACTTGCAGGGATTCGAAGCCGGGCAGAACGGGCAGAAGGTAATTTAAAGAAGCTTTGGAAGGAACGGCTGGAACTTGAGACGGAATATCAGCTGTATCACAATCTGAACCAGACAGCCAATGGAAAGCTTTCCGTAAGTCTGGATTTTCAGACTTATGTGCAGCGTCAGTATTTTAATCAGATGGTTCATGCTGCCAATAAGCGGTTAAAGATCATGTCTGACGGTCAGTTTCTTTTACAATGCCGGGAGTTAAACGCTTTAGGAAAGCAGGGGGAGGTTGGACTGGACCTTGATGTGTACAGCCTGGCAACCGGTCAGGTACGGGATGTGAAAACATTGTCAGGAGGAGAATCATTTATGGCAGCTCTTGCAATGGCTTTAGGAATGGCGGATATTATTCAGAGAACGGCAGGGAATGTGCGGATGGATGCCATGTTCATTGATGAAGGTTTCGGATCTTTGGATGAGGAATCCAGATTAAGAGCCGTGCGGATCCTTCTGGAACTGGCGGGAGAACACAGACTGATTGGGATTATCTCTCATGTAAGTGAACTGAAAGAACAGATTGATAAGAAACTGTTGGTTACGAAGAATGAGAGCGGCAGCACAATCCGGTGGGATTTTGATCACGTAATTCCCATTTGATCAGTGTTGGAAGCGGGAGACAGGAATCAATAACGATCCGTTTTCCCGCTTTTTTCTGCCGCTAATTTTTTAACTTTTTCTGACCCTCTAAAAGAAGGTTAAATAGATTGTCAAAGTCCTGGTCTTTTAATGGCGTCAGTTCTGAAATCAGTTTATGAAGCAGGAGGGGATTTGCATTCTCTTCATCAAAAAACTCCCGCGGCGATATCCCAAAAAATTCACAGATTAATAGAACGTGTTCCATAGATGGTGTGGTGTTCTTTGATTCTATATCGCTGATGTAATTATCCGTCTGTCCCAGCAAAAGACTCATCTCAGTGGCGGATATCCCCTTTTTTGTCCGAAGCTGTTTCAGTCTTATTGGTATGTAACTTTCATCCATTCGTATCGTTCTCCTTCCAAAAACTCAATATTACAATTATAAAAGACGATTGGCCATGATTCAATAGATAAAAGACATTATTTTATTTTCCTGATTTCTTGAAACCATACCTTTATAAATTCAGACGTTCAGGAGAAAGCAGCATCAACTGGCTTTTAAAATAGTTAATTATGATAATGTTTGACTTGATGTATATGTATTAACTACAGTTACTCCAGTATTTATAAATTTTGGACCTGTATCAAATCCCCTTAATGCTGCAACTGCCTGAGCCATTCCCAGATAGCCCATTGTAAATGGATTTTGTACCAGTACAGCTTTTATTGTATTATCTTTTATCATTTGCTGAATTATCTCTGTGATATCAAATCCAATACCGATAATGTTTATTTCATATTCTCTCAAAGCGTATCCCATCCCTAAGGTAGATCCTTCATTCGTCGAAAAAACACCAACAAGATTGGGATTGTCTCTTATATATTTTTCCGTTGCCTGTTTTGCTAACTCAGGGACACCATTCGTATATATTGTATCCAATATCTGGTATCTGCCAAACGATTCAAAATAATCACGAAATCCAATTTCCCGATTTACAGTCGTTCTGTTTTCAGGAGTTACCCCAATGATTCCTATTAAACCATAAGTGACACCAATTGCCTCTAATTCGTAAAACATATTTTCTCCAGCAATCTTACCAGCTGAATAATTATCTGTAGCTAAAGTTGTGATTGCCTCTTCAAACGCTGGTGCATCAACATAAATCATTTTTACGCCCTTTGCTTTCGCTTCTTCAACTGATCCTGAAATCTTTAATGGATCACTTGCCGCTAACATGATTGCATCTGCTCCTGCTGCTACGGCATTATTAAATATTTGAATTTGTTTATTTACATCTCTGGTTAAGGGGGCGTCCCATTCAAATGTAACACCTAACATAGCAGCCATTTCTCTGGCACCATTATCCATAACCATCCAAAATTGATCACTTCTATCCATGGTTATTAAATAAATTTTATAATTCTCATTTACTATATGGTCCAATTTTACAATCTCCTATATTAAAAATAATTTTTAATCTTACTATTTGATAACCCTGTGGCATGGATATTAAATTATATGCGTAGAAGAGTTCTTAATATTACTTTATTGTAATTTATGTAAGTCTAAATCCCACCGCTCTGTATAATTCAGTAATAAAGGAATGGACGAAACAAATGTTTTGTTTTATAATGGATGGGACTATGAAACAGGGAATCCGCAGTTAGAAAGGAAGATACCATGTTAAAGTGTGAAAGAACCAGTGTTATGAATATAGAAAATGCCATTCGTGGTGCAAGAAACCCCATGAACAGTTGGGACCGTATGGATAGTGAATACAATGAGCAAGGCGAATACATACTTGGACCAAACGATCTGGGACTTGCCAGACGCTTAAGAAAGGCCGGCAGCGACCATAGAAAGTTTATACGCCAGATTTTTGTCTCCGTAGATGTAACGGCACCCTTATACTGGTGGAAGGAATACGATACTTATAAAGTATCTACTGTAGCCAATTCCACAAGCACCATGCATAAGATTCATTCAAAATCATTTGATATTGAGGACTTCAGCCATGATCATATGACAGAAGGAACGCTTGCTTTTATGGGAACGGTTGTGGAAGAACTGGAAAAGATCCGTCTGCGCTATATTAAGACAAAAAATAAAGAAGACTGGTATGATATGATCCAGCTTCTGCCCTCCAGTTACAACCAGATGCGCACCTGCACATTAAATTATGAATCTTTAATCAATATCTATTTTGCAAGAAGAGGGCACAAATTAAAAGAATGGCATACCTTATGCAGCTGGATCGAGGAGTTACCCTACGCAAAAGAACTGATCCTTGCAGAGGAAGAATAAAAGGTGGACAGGCTTATGAATTTAATTGTTGCAGCAGATAAAAACTGGTCCATCGGAAACCATGGACAGCTTTTGGTATCCATACCGGAAGATAAACGAATGTTTAGGGAGGAAACTCTTTTAAAAGTCATCATTATGGGCCGCAAGACATTAGAGAGCCTTCCGGGTAAACAGCCGTTATATGGAAGAATCAACATCGTACTTTCCAGAAATCCCGATTATAAGGTAAAGGGTGCCGTGATCTGCCACAGTATGTCAGAGGTGATGGAAGAACTTAAAAAATATCCGGAAAAAGAATGTTTCGTTATTGGCGGACAAAGTATCTATGAGCAGTTTCTTCCTTATTGTAATACAGCTCATGTGACGTTTATTGATTACACTTACAGCGCCGATACCCAATTCCCGGATCTGGATAAGGATCCATGCTGGGAGATGACTGCAGAAAGTGAAGAACAGACATACTTTGATTTGTGTTATACGTTCCGCATGTACAAAAGAACGGGTCAATCGATAAAAAAGTAATGATATTTATCGATTCATATTGTCTTTGACCCTTAAAAATGATAAGATAAACCGAGTACCATTTCACCTGATTGTCAGGAAGGCTTTCAGGAACGGTGCATAGTTTATTCACGAAGACATTAGGAGGAAGAAGATGTACAGGATTTTAAAAGCAGAGATGTTAGCTGACAAGATCTATCTGATGGATGTGGAAGCACCCCGGATTGCCAAAGCCTGCCAGCCTGGAGAATTTGTTATCGTAAAGATGGATGACAGAGGAGAGCGGATTCCGCTTACAATCTGTGACTATAATCGTGATATGGGAACCATTACCATAGTATTTCAGACAGTGGGTGCCAGCACGGAAAAGATGGCCGATTTAAAGACAGGAGACAGCTTTGAGGATGTAGTAGGACCTTTGGGCAACGCATCGGAATTTGTAACTGAAGATTTAGAAGAAGTAAAGAAAAGAAAGTATTTATTCGTAGCCGGCGGTGTGGGAACTGCTCCTGTATATCCTCAGGTGAAATGGATGAAGGAACACGGAATATCCGTTGATGTTATCATGGGTGCAAAGACAAAGGATTTATTGATTCTGGAAGATGCCATGAGAGAACAGGCCGGCAATTTATATGTAACGACTGATGACGGTTCCTACGAAAGAAAAGGAATGGTTACCGAGGTAATTAAGGATCTGGTGGTAAATCAGGGAAAACAATATGATGTCTGCGTTGCCATCGGCCCCATGATTATGATGAAATTTACCTGTCTTATGACAAAGGAACTGGGTATACCTACGATTGTCAGCTTAAACCCTGTTATGGTAGACGGAACTGGAATGTGCGGAGCCTGCCGTATTACTGTAGGGGACGAAGTCAAATTTGCCTGTGTGGATGGACCGGAATTCGACGGTCATAAAGTGAATTTTGACGAAGCCATGAAGCGTCAGATGATGTATAAGAGCGAAGAGGGACGTGCGATATTAAAGTCCCGGGAAGGCGATACTCATCATGGCGGCTGCGGACAGTGTGGAGGTGACAACTAATGGACATTTTAAAGAAAGTACCAGTCAGAGAACAGGATCCTAAAGTGAGAGCAACAAACTTTGAAGAGGTTTGTCTTGGATATAATGAAGAAGAAGCCAGAGAAGAAGCCAGCCGCTGTATTCAGTGCAAAAATCCCAAGTGCGTAAAGGGCTGCCCGGTATCCATTAATATTCCAGGCTTTATTAAGGAAGTGGAACAGGGCAATATCGAGGAAGCTGCAAAAGTGATTGCAAAATCCTCCGCGCTTCCTGCTGTATGCGGACGTGTATGTCCACAGGAAAGCCAGTGTGAAGGACAGTGTATCCGCGGAATTAAGGGAGAACCGGTTTCTATCGGCAAGCTGGAGCGATTTGTTGCAGATTGGTCAAGAGAGCATGGAATTGTACCGGAGGCACCTGAAAAGACCAACGGCAAGAAGGTGGCAGTGATCGGCTCCGGTCCTTCCGGCCTTACCTGTGCAGGCGATCTTGCAAAGCTGGGATACGAAGTTACCATATTTGAAGCTCTTCATGAGCCGGGAGGTGTACTTACTTACGGTATTCCGGAATTCCGTCTCCCAAAAGAAGGCGTGGTACAACCGGAGATCGACAATGTGAGGAAGCTGGGCGTTAAGATTGAAACCAATGTGATTGTAGGAAAATCTGTGACGATAGATGAACTTTTCGATGAAGAAGGATTCCAGGCCGTATTTATCGGCTCAGGAGCCGGACTTCCTATGTTTATGGGAATTCCGGGAGAGAATGCCAATGGTGTGTTCTCTGCCAATGAGTACTTAACCAGAAGCAATCTAATGAAAGCATTCCGCGATGATTACGACACTCCCATCGTAGCAGGCAATAAGGTGGCAGTTGTTGGCGGCGGAAACGTTGCGATGGATGCAGCGAGAACCGCTCTCCGTCTTGGTGCTGAGGTGCATATTGTCTACAGACGAAGTGAGGCGGAACTTCCTGCCAGAGTGGAGGAAGTACATCACGCAAAAGAAGAAGGAATTATATTTGATCTTCTGACGAATCCAGTTGAGATTCTCACTGATGAGAAGGGCTGGGTAAGCGGAATGAAATGTATCAGAATGGAACTTGGAGAACCGGATGCTTCCGGCAGAAGAAGACCTGTAGAGGTAAAAGGATCTGAATTTGTCATTGATGTAGATACTGTCATCATGTCACTGGGAACATCCCCCAATCCTTTAATATCCAATACCACCAGGGGACTGGATATTAATAAGCGCAGATGTATCATTGCAGAGGAATCTACAGGAAAGACAAGCAAGGAAGGTGTATATGCCGGAGGAGATGCAGTGACAGGAGCTGCAACTGTAATTCTGGCCATGGAAGCCGGACGTGCCGGCGCAAGAGGAATTGACGAATATCTTTCTGCCAGGGATTAATCCGAACAGAAAAGGGCTGCCGCTAAGCCGGCAGCCCTTTTGAAACGGAGAAACAATAGATGAATAAAAAAGTTGATTTACTAAAAGGACATATATTTACTTCTTTGACGGAGCTGGCGTTTCCAATCATGATCTCCGCACTGATTCAGATGGCTTATAATCTGACAGATATGGCATGGATCGGCATTGCAGGTGCGCCGGCGGTGGCGGCGGTGGGAGCAGGTGGAATGTATGTCTGGCTTTCTCAGGGAGTTGTGGCGCTGGCTAAAATGGGCGGACAGGTAAAGGTTGCCCATGCCCTTGGAGGAGACCGGAAGGAGGAGGCAGCAGTTTATGCATCAGGAGCCCTTCAGCTTGGGCTTCTGTTTTCTGTACTCTTTGGAGCTTTATGCGTATTTGGGGCGAAACCGCTGATCGGATTTTTTGGCCTGAGTGACAGGCTGATTATGGAGAATGCCCGGGCGTATTTAAGGATAACCTGTGGTTTGATTGTATTCTCCTTTATGAATGTGATACTGACTGGTATACTCACTGCCATGGGGGACAGCAGAACCCCTTTAAAGGCGAATACAATAGGAATGGTTTTGAACATGATTCTGGATCCTTTTTTGATTTTCGGAGCAGGGCCGGTGAAAGGTTTTGGAGTCAGTGGGGCAGCAGCAGCCACGGTAATAGCCCAGGCTGTTGTCACTCTCGTATTTTTAAATGCAGTCCGCAAAGACAGACTGGTATTTGATAAGGTACGGCTTATTAAGAAGGTCCCGGCAGATTATATGAAATCCATGATCAGGATTGGATTCCCGGCTTCTGTTCAAAATTTAATTTATACCAGTATTTCCATGATCATCACCCGGTTTGTGGCTGAATTCGGCGATACGGCTGTGGCGGTTCTCCGTGTAGGAGGGCAGATTGAATCCATCTCGTGGATGACTGCAGATGGATTTGCAGGTGCCATTAATTCTTTTGTGGGCCAAAATTATGGAGCGAAGCAGTACACAAGAGTGAAAAAAGGATATTTTACTGCAGCAGCAGTGATGTTTTTCTGGGGATTATTTTGTACCTTTCTGCTGATTGCTTTCCCGAAGCAGATATTCGGTCTGTTCATACATGAGGCAGATGTGATTCCAATGGGAGTGCGATATCTGGTTATTCTGGGAGTCAGCCAGATGTTCATGTGTGTGGAACTTACTACGGTAGGTGCGTTATCGGGGCTTGGAAAGACTTTATTAAGCTCAGTAATCAGCATTGTATTTACTTCAGCCAGGATTCCTCTCGCCATGTTTTTAGGCAGTACAGCTCTCGGACTCGACGGAATCTGGTGGGCTTTTTCCATATCCAGTATCCTGAAAGGGATTTTGTTCTTCCTGTGTTTTATCATCGTATCCAGGAGGCTTGATGGGTATCAGGAGAAATTTTTTTTGTAAATTTATAATTTGGACTTGAATTTTACCCTCTGTTTACGTTAACATAGAGGTAGGTTAAAGATAAAAAATGCAAAGGAACTGACGATGAAACGAAAAGTACAGATTATATATTATAAATATGCGAGATTACTTCGCAGACTTTTTTGTGGTGTAATGGTAAGTGCCATGGTCTGCACACAGACTGTTCCGGTCTTTGCGACATCAAAGGCAGAAAAGGAAAAGCAGGAAGCCCAAAAGAAACTGAATGAGGCTAATAAAAAGGCGCAGGAAGCGGAAAATAAAAAAAGTGCTGCGCAGAATCAGGTGTCTAAACTTACTCAAGATTTAACTGCTATCTTATCAGATATTAAAATATTGGAAACCGATATGGCAAATAAGGAGAAGGAAATCAAACAGGCGGAATCGGATTACCAGGAAGCGAAAAAAGAAGAAGAAAAGCAGTATATAGCCATGAAAAAAAGAATCCAGTATATGTATGAGAAGGGTGATACACAATATCTGGATATTTTTCTTCAGGTAAAGGATATGTCAGATCTGCTTAATAAAGCAGAATATGTGGAAGGTATCTATACATATGACCGGAAGATGCTTGTGAAATTCCAGGAGACGAAGCAGCAGGTGGCGGATTATAAGTCTGATCTGGAAGAGGACAAGAATGAGATGGAAGTGATGGAGTTAGAGTATAAGGATCAGAAGAAACAGCTGGAAACTCTCATTGCAACCAAGAAAAAGGAAGTCAGCAATTTTGACAGCCAGCTGGCAACGGCTAAAAAGGATGCCGATCTCTATGCTCAGACGGTAGCGAAAAAGAATGAAGAGATCCGTAAGGCAAAGGAAGAGGAAGCGAGAAAAATAGCTGCAGAACAGGCGAGAAAAAAAGCAGAAGAGGATGCAAGGAAAAAGGCTGCCTCTAATACCGGAGGCCGCAGTTCCAGCAAAAATAATAAATATTCCGGTCCTAATGCGTCAAAAAGCAGCGGCGGAACTGCCCAGGGAAGGACGGTTGCAGATTACGGTCTGCAGTTTGTGGGTAACCCCTATGTGTTTGGAGGAACCAGCCTGACCAATGGAGCAGACTGCTCCGGATTTGTGCAGTCTGTGTACAGGCATTTCGGTTATTCACTGCCCAGAAGTTCTTCCGAGCAGCGCTCTGCAGGAACCGAAGTCTCTTATTCTGATGCCCAGCCTGGAGATTTAATCTGCTATGCAGGTCATATCGGGATCTATATCGGGAATGGTCAGATTGTTCATGCAAGTTCTCCCGCTACCGGCATCAAGGTTGGTACGGCTACCTATCGTACCATATTGTCGGTAAGAAGAGTGATACAGTAATCAGTACGCCAGTCGGCCGAATAGAGGAAACGGGTTGGTTCCTCTATTCGGCCATTGGCTTGTATGTCCTAAAAAACACTTGCGGAATTCGACATAATATGAGAAAATGATATCAAGTATGATGTGATATAATTAACAAAGTACTTTTCATGATGATTACTTATTTGAAAGGAGTTTTAACATGATTTATTCACATGAAGTAGAAGAGATGTGCACAGTAGCACAGGGCGTTCATCACGGCGCTGCTCCAATCCCAGAAGAAGCAAAATGGGTAAAATCAAAAGAAGTTAAAGATATCTCCGGTCTGACACATGGTGTTGGCTGGTGTGCTCCCCAGCAGGGCGCATGCAAGCTGACTCTTAACGTAAAAGAGGGTATTATTCAGGAAGCATTGGTGGAAACAATCGGATGCTCCGGTATGACACACTCCGCTGCTATGGCAGCCGAAATTCTGCCAGGATTGACCGTTTTAGAGGCATTGAATACAGATCTTGTTTGTGATGCCATTAATACAGCAATGAGAGAATTATTCTTACAGATTGCATACGGAAGAACTCAGAGTGCATTCTCAGAAGACGGACTTCCGGTTGGTGCGGGACTGGAAGATTTAGGAAAAGGTCTTCGTTCCCAGGTTGGTACCATGTATGGAACATTAAAGAAAGGTCCTCGCTATCTGGAAATGGCAGAAGGCTATGTAACCGGAATCGCTCTGGATGAGGAAGATCAGATCATCGGATATCAGTTCGTAAGCCTTGGCAAGATGACTGACTTCATCAAGAAGGGTGATGATCCTAATACTGCCTGGGAAAAGGCAAAAGGACAGTACGGCCGTGTAGCGGAAGCTGCAAAGATCATTGACCCAAGACACGAATAATCGGTCGGCGAAAGCCTGCCGGTATCCGGTTATGAAAGCGAAGAGATTTGGCCAATAATAAGGAGGACAAGATAATGGCTTTATTTGAATCATATGAGAGAAGAGTTGACAAAATCAATTCTGTTTTAAACAGCTATGGCATCGCTTCCATCGAAGAAGCGGAAAAGATTACAAAAGATGCAGGTCTGGATGTTTACGAACAGGTGAAGAAGATCCAGCCTATCTGTTTCGAAAATGCTTGTTGGGCTTACACCGTAGGCGCAGCGATTGCAATCAAAAAAGGATGCAGAAAAGCAGCAGATGCAGCAGCAGCAATTGGTGAAGGCCTTCAGGCTTTCTGTATTCCAGGCTCCGTTGCAGATCAGCGTAAAGTAGGTATTGGTCATGGTAATCTTGGAAAGATGCTTCTGGAAGAGAATACAGACTGCTTCTGTTTCCTGGCAGGTCATGAGTCCTTTGCAGCAGCAGAAGGTGCTATTGGTATTGCAGAGAAGGCAAACAAAGTACGTCAGAAACCACTGCGTGTTATCTTAAACGGTTTGGGAAAAGATGCAGCTCAGATCATTTCCAGAATCAATGGATTTACATATGTAGAAACTGAGATGGATTACTATACAGGAGAAGTAAAAGAACTGTTCAGAAAATCCTATTCAGAAGGTTTAAGAGCAAAAGTTAACTGCTACGGCGCTAACGACGTAACAGAAGGTGTTGCTATCATGTGGAAGGAAGGCGTTGACGTTTCCATCACAGGTAACTCCACCAACCCAACCAGATTCCAGCATCCGGTTGCAGGAACCTACAAGAAGGAATGTAACGAAAAGGGCAAAAATTACTTCTCCGTAGCTTCCGGCGGCGGTACAGGACGTACCCTTCACCCAGACAACATGGCAGCAGGTCCTGCTTCCTACGGTATGACAGACACCATGGGACGTATGCACTCTGACGCTCAGTTCGCAGGTTCCTCTTCCGTTCCGGCTCACGTAGAGATGATGGGTCTGATCGGTATGGGTAACAACCCAATGGTAGGCGCTACTGTAGCTGTAGCTGTAGGCATTGAGGAAAGTGCTAACGCAGGTAAATTCTAATGATAAAACCTTGATTTTTCAAGGGGAAATACCATTTGATATAGAAAAGAGGAGTTCGCTTTGGGCGGCTCCTCTTTTTACATGATGAGTTAAAAAATGCGTTATAATAGCTAAAATTCTTTTGTCAATTATTATGGATGTTTTGTCTAAAAGCAAGAAAATTTTAACTCCTAATGCATAATTAAAATCTGTATTTTAAAGCAGCTGGTCAGTGGCATACTTAGCCTGAGCCGGCAGACGTGATCTTCTTTACAAGTATTAGTATATAGAGGAAATGTGACGGGGGTTTGATAGATCTGGATAGATTGTGAAAGGAGATGGTACATTGAAAACCTAATATTGATAGTTATTAGTATTTGAGTTAAAATTATAATCAAAAAGAGATTTATAAAGGTGGAATCATTATGATTATAGAAGAAAATGAGAAAGAGAAAGAAGCTATGAAAGCTTTTCATCAAGGAAATAGGGAAGAAGGCTTAAGACTTCAGGAAGAATTTGCGGCACAATTTCGGGAAGAGTATAAAGAAAAGGATCATTGTTCATGCAAAAAGGTTTGCAGATATCACGGGAATTGTAAAGAATGTGTAGCTATTCACAGAGCACACCAAGAGCACTTGCCCAATTGCATGCGACTGATTGTAAATAAAAAGCTTAAAATTCTTTCAGAGCTTACTGAGCATACGCTGGCAAATGAAATAGAGCCGCCAATGGAAATTATAAGACGAGAAAAATAAATGTGGGCTAATAAAAACAAATATGAATAAATAAATTAAAACTATCAGTATAAGCTGGTAGTTTTTTGTGCTCAAAATAGAACGAGTTAATTAACAAAACTGATATTTAACTAACATATTTCGTTGGATTCATCGGAACATGCGGTTGTATTTAGTGGAATAGTATTGTCTGTACTTGTATTACAAATTGAACGTCTGACAGCAATTGCACTTAGTGAATCACTTAATACATCAATGTCAGCTGCTAATATGGATAATTCATTATCATTTAGGCAGTCTGCTATTTGACAAGCTAATGTAGTAATAAATAATAAATCGCAACAATAACCCATAATATCACCTCTGTTATGTATATGTTAAAACCATCATATTATACCTTAAAACATTTAAAAGGCATGGGTCAGTTAAATAATTCATTTGATAGTTAAAATAGTTTCTTGTATAATATAAAAAATTCAGATTCATGGAGGAATAAAACGTTGAAACTTCAATTGGTGAAATTAGAACAGAAATATAAAATGCATTTGAATAATATGATGGAAGAATGGTACGCCTCAGGGGAAAAAATTGTTCCATATGCAATTGCCAGACTCGATTATCATGATTTTAATAATTACATACTTAGTATGGCAGACAGTGAAGAAAATGAAGGGTTTGTACCTTATTCAACATATTTTTGCCTGGATGAAGAGAGAGATCTGTTTGTTGGAGCTGTTAATATCAGGCATTATCTGAATGAATCTCTGCTATTAAATGGAGGACATATTGGAGATGGTGTACGGCCTTCGGAAAGAAAAAAAGGAATTGCAACTAAAATGATTGAACTTGCCCTCAGGGAGTGCAAAAAGATTGGATTAGATAAAGTTTTAATGGTATGTGATAAAAAAAACATAGGTTCTGCGAAAAGCATACAGAATAATGGCGGTATCTTAGAAAATGAGATTTTAGTGGATGGCATCATGGAACAAAGATATTGGATCGAAATTCATTAGAGGAGGAGCCGTTGCAGGATAAGTGATATCTCACATATTCTGCAACGGCTCCTGCATGAGAAAATTTTGTAAAAGAATAATATCTGTAACAAGGCTTAATATACCAGTTGATTATGTAGAAAAGTTGTAGAAGAGTAAAAACGTATGTAAATCAGACAATTTGATATTCCTGTCCGGTTGTTTCTTCATCTTCAATCCCCATACATTGTTTATACCGATCATCTGCCTGCTTCCAGTTTATGACATGAAACCAGTCTTCTATATATGCAGCTCTGTCATTGAAACGCTGCAGAAAATAAGCGTGCTCCCAGACATCCATGGCGGAGATCACACAAAATCCAAAGGATATAGGAGTGTTTTGATTGGGAGTCGTTACAATTGTTAATTTTCCGTTTGAATCAACAACCAGCCATGCATATCCGGAACCAAAAACAGAAAGTGCTTTTCTTTTATATTCATTGAAAAAATTCTCCACTGAACCAAAATCTCTTAATATAATAGGATAGAGTGTTTCAGCCTGTGTACGCTCCTGGGAATTGATCATTCCGTTAAAGTAGATAATATGATTGTAAACGCCCCCCCCGTAATTGATGATGGACTGGCGGATTTCTTCCGGGAGACTTTCTGTGTTAGTCAGCAGCTCTTCCAGGGACATATTCTGCAGCTCCGGATAATCCCGCAGGATCGTGTTGAGTTCCACCACATATCTTTGAAGCTGCCTGTCATGATGAATGTACATGGTCTGGGAATCAATATAAGGTTCAAGTGAGTCGTATGCATAGGGAAGCGGTGGATTCACAAATGGATAATGTTCGTTCATAGGCAGGTTTTTCCTTTTGCATTTTTGTATATATATATTCCAAAGCCGATAAGATATGATGGATAAGCAAGGAATCAAAAAAATAGTGTGCGATAGGCGGAAGTGTTGTATAATATCAGAAGATGAAATGTATGAAAAAGCGGATAACAGGAAAGGAGCGGCTATGTGCGGAGTGTGCGACCGGATTCAGCTTATTAAAGAAGGCAGAAACCCGTATTTTGTAAAGGAACTGGAGACAGGATATGTGGTGCTGGGGGATTATCAGAGATTTCAGGGATATACTCTTTTTTTATGTAAGGAACATGCATCGGAACTGCATGATCTGGAAAAGGAATTTCGCAATCGGTTTCTACAGGAGATGGCTTTGACCGCAGAGGCAGTTTACCATGCATTTAAGCCGGATAAACTCAATTACGAGC
Source organism: Clostridium boliviensis (assembly GCF_033342255.1). Taxonomy (NCBI): domain Bacteria; kingdom Bacillati; phylum Bacillota; class Clostridia; order Eubacteriales; family Clostridiaceae; genus Clostridium; species Clostridium boliviensis. The sequence continues at coordinate 48,099 of NZ_JAWONS010000096.1, read as the reverse complement.
TTTTGGGAAGTGGTAATTTTACTCATATGCACTGGCACATTTTCCCCAGAATTTTAAGTGATACCCCAACTCCAGGCCCGGTCTGGAAGCTTTCCATGGAAGAGCTTTACAGTGATAAATACCTACCAGGGGAAGAGACGCTTATCCTTATGAAGGACAAGCTGAATGAGGAACTGGATAAACTTCTGTCTCAACAGATGTAAATACAGAATGGAGAAAACTGGTTATAGGTTTTTTCTATAACCAGATAATAATAATAAATATTAACACAGATCTGTAAAACCTTGTATAATAGCACTCAACAAGAGACGATAAAATGTATATTACCCATAGGAGGACAGGATATGAGCAAGAAGACCAGAGCAGAGAGAGACCTTAAATTTGAGACATTACAGTTACACGTGGGCCAGGAAGAGGCAGATTCCGTGACAGATGCCAGAGCAGTACCTATTTATCAGAGCTCTTCCTATGTGTTCCATAACAGCGATCATGCTGCAGCAAGATTTAATCTGACTGATGCAGGCAATATTTATGGCAGACTGACCAATCCGACCCAGGATGTATTTGAACGGAGAATTGCAGCATTAGAGGGCGGTTTGGCAGCACTTGCTACAGCTTCCGGAGCAGCTGCAGTTACTTATTCCATTGAGAACCTTGCAAAGAACGGAGATCATGTAGTAGCAGCCAAGAACATTTACGGCGGTACCTATAACCTGCTGGAGCATACACTTCCGGATTATGGTATTACCACAACCTTTGTGGACCCATTTAATTACGAAGAAGTGGAAGCTGCCATTCAGGAAAATACCAAACTGATCTTCATCGAGACACTGGGAAACCCCAATTCTGATGTGGTGGACATTGAGCAGTTTGCCAGAATTGCTCATGCACATAAAATTCCGCTGATTGTAGACAATACCTTTGCAACGCCATATCTGGTAAGACCGATCGAGTATGGTGCTGATATTGTAGTACACTCCGCAACGAAATTCATCGGAGGCCATGGAACCAGCATTGGCGGTGTGATCATTGACAGCGGGAAATTTGATTGGGAGGCATCCGGTAAGTTCCCATCACTGTCTGATCCAAACCCAAGCTACCATGGAGTCAGCTTTACAAAGGCGGCCGGTCCGGCAGCTTATGTGACAAAGATCCGTGCGATTTTACTTCGGGATACAGGAGCCTGCTTATCTCCAATCCACGCATTTGTCTTTTTACAGGGACTTGAGACCTTGTCTTTAAGAGTAGAGCGTCATGTAGAAAATGCGCTGAAGGTTGTGCAGTATTTAAAGAATCATCCACAGGTGGAAAAGGTTCATCATCCATCAGTAGCGGAAGAGGAGAGCCAGAAAGAATTGTATGCTAAGTATTTCCCCAATGGAGGAGGATCTATTTTTACCTTCGAAATCAAGGGAGATGCGAGAAAAGCCAAAGACTTCATTGACCAGCTGGAATTGTTCTCTCTTCTTGCCAATGTTGCAGATGTGAAATCTTTAGTAATCCATCCAGCCTCCACCACTCACTCTCAGATGACAGAGGAAGAACTGGAGAATTCCGGAATCAAGCCAAACACCATCCGCCTTTCCATTGGTACGGAACATGCATCGGATATTATTGAAGATCTGGAAGAAGCATTCCAGGCGGTAAAATAACTGAATCAGACTATATGCAGGCTGCCATAGATTATATGGCAGCTTTTGCACAGGCAAATAAAAAGGAGGACTTATGACATTACAGCAGCTTCGTTATGCCATATGTATTGCAAACCAGAAATCCATGAATAAAGCAGCTGCGGAATTATTCATTACTCAGCCCAGCTTATCCAGTACCATCCGGGATCTGGAGGAAGAGATCGGACTTCAGCTGTTTTTACGATCTAACCGGGGAATTGTGATTACTCCCGAGGGGGAAGAATTTCTGGGATATGCCAGACAGATGCTGGAGCAGCACCGGCAGATGGAAGAACGGTTTGTGAAAAAAGAAAAATTCAAGAAGAAATTCAGCGTGTCCATGCAGCATTATACCTTTGCAGTACAGGCATTTATTCATATGGCGAAAGAATTTGGCATGGATGATTATGAGTTTGCGGTTCACGAAACCAGAACCTACGATGTAATCGAACATGTGAAGAATCAAAAAAGTGAATTGGGGATTCTTTACCTGAATGATTTTAATCAAAAGTCCATGGAAAAGCTGTTTCACAGCAGTGAATTAGAATTTGCAGAGCTGTTTCAATGCAGAATCTATGTATATCTCTGGAAAGGAAATCCTCTGGCAAAGAAAGAGCTGATTGAATTTGAAGATTTAAAACAGTATCCATGTCTCTCTTTTGAGCAGGGAACCAATAATGCATTCTACCTTGCTGAAGAGGTATTCAGTACTTATGAATACAAACAGATCATTAAGGCAGATGACAGAGCGACCTTATTGAATCTGATGGTGGGATTAAACGGATACACCCTTTGTTCCGGTATTATCTGCGAGGATTTAAATGGGGATGAATACCGTGCCATCCCCCTTCATACCAGCGACCGGATGCGGATTGGTTATATTAAAAAGAAAAAAATGCCGCTCAGCATTCTGGGAGAAAAGTATATAGCTGAGCTGAAGAAGTTTGAAAAGCAGGTTTTATAAGAAAATATAGAAAGCGGTGAAAAACATGAATTATGGAATTTCAACAAAATGTTTATATGGTGACGGAGCTGAGAATTTGGTTGATCAATCCGGAGCAATCAGTTTTCCCATTTATCAGACTGCCACCTTCGCTCATAAAGGAGTGGGAGAGGGAACCGGATACGATTACAGCCGCCTGCAGAACCCCACAAGGGAACATTTGGAGAAGATTGTGGCTTCTTTGGAATATGGCGTGGATGCTCTGGCGTTTTCCAGCGGAATGGCAGCCATTACTGCACTTATGGAGCTGTTTGCACCGGGTGACCATATTATTACTGACTGTGATCTGTATGGAGGAAGTATCCGGCTGTTTGATAATATCAGCAAAAAGAACGGTATAATTATAGACTCCGTGGACTGTTCCAATTCCTCTTACCATAAAGTAGAAGAACTGATTGATAAAAATACAAGGGCTGTTTTCATTGAAACACCTACCAACCCCATGATGAATGTGACTGACATTGAGGAGATTGCTAAAATCACCAGAAAACATGGGATTCTCCTGATTGTAGATAATACGTTTATGTCTCCTTATTTTCAGAATCCTTTAAAACTGGGAGCAGACCTGGTGGTTCACAGCGGAACCAAGTATCTGGGAGGACATAACGATACCATAGCAGGTTTTCTTGTGACTTCTTCTGCTGATATAGCCGAAAGACTTCGCTTTATTATAAAAACAGTGGGTTCCGGACTGGCTCCCTTTGACAGCTGGCTGATTCTGCGGGGAATCAAGACTCTGGCTGTCCGTATGAAGCAGGCTGAGAAGAATGCCAAAGATCTGGTGGAGTGGCTGAAAAATGAGAAAAAAGTGAAGAAGATTTATTATCCTGGTTTTTCGGACCATCCGGGACATGAGATCTGTAAGAAACAGGCGGAAGGCTTTGGGTGTATGGTGACCTTTGAAGTGGAGTCAAAGGAGCTTGCCCACAGGATATTAAAGAGTGTACGTCTGATCCGGTTTGCAGAGAGTCTTGGAGGTGTGGAAACACTGATTACCTATCCAATCACTCAGACTCATGCAGATGTACCGGCGGCTGTTCTGGCTGCCAATGGGATCACAGACCGGATCTTAAGACTTTCGGTAGGAATTGAGGATGTACAGGACTTAATAAATGAATTGGAGCGGGTATTTCATGAGTAAAGAACGAATTGATTTTGATGAACGGATAGACAGAATTAATACAAGCTGTATTAAATATGATTTTGCAGCTGAGAGAGGAAAGCCGGAAGGAATCCTGCCGCTCTGGGTAGCAGATATGGATTTTAAAGTACCACAGCCTGTGCTTGATGCACTGAAAGATCGTGTGGAGCATGGAATTTTCGGATACAGTGAGGGAAAAGAAGCCTACTTTGATGCAGTAAAGGGCTGGATGATGCGCCGCCACGGCTGGAGCATTGAGAGAAACTGGCTGGTAAAAACACCGGGGGTGGTTTTCGCTCTTGCCATGGCAGTGAAAGCATACACAAAACCGGGAGACGGTATCATGATTCAGCAGCCTGTTTATTATCCTTTCAGTGAAGTGATCAAAGATAACGGCAGAAAGATTGTTGATAATACCTTATATCTGGGCGAAGATGGAATCTATCATATGGATCTGGATGATTTTGAGAAAAAGGCAGCAGAAAATCAGGTAAAACTGTTTTTCCTATGCAGTCCCCATAATCCGGTGGGAAGAGTATGGACCAGTAAAGAGCTGACCCGCCTTGGCGGGATTTGTGAGCGCCTTGATATAATCGTTGTAAGCGATGAGATTCATCAGGACTTTGTGTTTAAGGGAGAGCATCAGGTGTTCGCAGCGATCAGTGATAAGTTCAGAAACCGTACGATTACCTGTACTGCTCCAAGTAAAACTTTTAATGTCGCAGGACTTCAGATCTCGAATATATTTATTTCAAATCCGGAGCTAAGGCGTAAATTCAAAAAAGAAATCGCTGCCTCCGGATACAGCCAGTTAAACGCTTTGGGGTTAACTGCCTGTGAAGCTGCATACCGGTATGGGGAGAGCTGGCATGATCAGCTGATTGAGTATTTAAAAGAGAATGTCCGGTTTGTGCACAATTACTTAAAAGAAAATCTGCCTGAAATTAAATTGATTGAACCAGATGGAACTTACCTCATATGGCTGGATTTCCGGGGATTAGGACTAAGTGAACAGGAACGGGAAGATCTGATTGTAAAGAAAGCAGGTCTGTGGCTGGACAGCGGTGCCATGTTTGGACCGGTTGGAGAAGGCTTTGAACGGATCAATATTGCCTGTCCCCGGTCTGTTATCGTGGAAGCACTGAATAAATTAACAGCTGCAATTAAAAATTTATAAATCTTTGAAAAAGGTATTGACACAATTCTCATTGTGCTTTAATATAATTGTATCATATAAACATATTAAAACTGTAGGTATAAATGAATAACAAAAAATGGAGGTTAAGGATATGGGATCAATTAAGGAAAGTGCAGTAGAACTCATTGGAGGAACACCAATACTGAAAATTAGCCGTTATAGTGCAGCTGAAGGAGTGGAAGGGGTTACGCTTCTGGCAAAGCTGGAATATTTAAATCCAGCCGGATCAGTAAAGGATCGGATTGCTTTAGCCATGATTGAAGATGCAGAGGAAAAAGGGATTTTAAAACCGGGAGCTACCATCATTGAACCAACTTCCGGTAATACAGGAATTGGTCTTGCTGCGGTAGCGGCAGCCAAGGGATATAAAACAATTTTGACACTTCCAGATACCATGAGTGTGGAAAGAAGAAATCTTTTAAAAGCATATGGTGCAGAGCTGGTACTTACAGAAGGTGCCAGGGGAATGAAAGGTGCCATAGAAAAAGCAGATGAATTAAAGGCCTCCATAGAAGGCTCCGTAATATTAGGACAGTTCGTAAACCCTGCCAATCCAAAAGTGCATAAAGAGACAACAGGGCCGGAGATATGGGAACAGACAGACGGAAACGTTGACATCTTTATTGCAGGTGTAGGTACAGGCGGAACGGTTACTGGCGTCGGAGCATATTTAAAGGAAAAGAACCCGGATGTAAGGATCGTTGCAGTGGAACCGGCAAGCAGCCCTGTACTTAGCGGTGGAAAACCAGGACCACATAAGATTCAGGGAATCGGAGCAGGATTTGTACCGGAGGTACTCAATACTGCAGTATACGATGAAGTAATTACTATTGAAAATGAGGATTCATTTAAAGAAGGCAAGACGTTTGCAGTTACAGAAGGAATCCTGGTGGGTATTTCTTCCGGAGCGGCATTAAAGGCTGCTAAACTGATAGCAAAAAGACCTGAGAATCAGGGAAAGACCATTGTGGTATTACTTCCCGACTCTGGTGACCGGTATTTATCCACTCCTTTGTTCGGATAATAAAACAAATAATATCTGCCTAATAAAACGGCTGGCTATGAGATATTCTTATTGCCAGTTGTTTTTTATTGGCAATAAGAATATAATAAATGCAAAATAATCCCAGGCAGGTGAAAAAATGATTAACAGGAACAGGCTGGTCAGCCAATTTAAGACAATGGTGGAATTTGATTCAGAAACGTATCATGAGAGAGAAATAGCAGATTATCTTACTCAGGAGCTAAAGAATCTGGGCTTTGAAGTAACAGAGGATGATGCGGGTAACTGCCTGAAGGAACAGAACGCAGAGTATGGAAGCCAGATCCCTGCGGGAAATCTATATGGCTGTTTAAAAGGAAATACGGCTGGGGAGCCGGTTCTTTTCTCTGCTCATATGGATACAGTCAGACCGGGAGTCGCAAAGCGTGCAGTGGAAGGAAAAGACGGCGTAATTACTTCTGAGGGAGATACAGTGCTGGGAGCAGATGATCTTTCCGGCATTGCGGCAATACTGGAAGCGGTCCGTGTCATAAAGGAAAAGGACATCCCCCATCCGGATATTGAAGTTTTATTTCCAGTTGCGGAAGAAAACTATGGAAAAGGAAGTCAGCTGGCAGATTATTCACGCATTCAGGCCAGACAGGCATACGTGTTTGATTTAAGCGGTGAGATTGGGAATGCAGCGCTTGCGGCCCCCACTCTTTTATCATTTCAGATCAACGTGATCGGAAAGAAATCCCATGCCGGTTTCTGTCCCCAGCTGGGAGTGAATGCCATAGAGATTGCGGCTGCAGCTATCTCCCGCATAAAACAGGGCTGGACAGATAAAGAGACAACCGTAAACATCGGAAAGATAAGCGGAGGAGTCCAGGGGAATATCGTATCCGATGAGTGCACTTTAATTGGTGAAATCAGAAGCTTAAGAGACAGCCGCGCTATGGAAGAATGGGATAAGTTAAAAAAGGTCTTTGAAGAAGCGGCTGTCTGCAGCCGAGGTAGCGTTAAACTTTTGTATGAAAAGCAGATCGAAGCGTATGAAATCAAGGAAGAGGAAGAAGTAGTGATACGTTTTAAGAAAGTCTGCGATGCCATGGGAATAAAAGCGGTCACCCATAAGACATTGGGGGGGAGTGATAACAACCATTTTGTACACAATGGGATCAGGGGCATTGTGGTTGCCTGCGGTATGAATGAGGTGCATACCACAAGTGAATATACCACAATCGACCAGCTGGAAAAGAGTGCGCTTCTGGCTCTGGGACTTATGACAGCGGGAGAACCGGACCATTTTGTATAAGCAGTTTCGCAAGATAAAACTCATATATATCATCAATATCCAGGGAATGAATGGGATCCATAAAATACGGAAACGTTTTCCCGCTGTAAAAATTCCTGCATTTTAAATAGCTGGGGACGGATGTAAGGTAGATGGCACCGTTGATCCTAAAGCCAGACTTTACATCCTGTCTTCTTATTTGATTCTTTAAGAATTCTGGAACTTTTATTTCCCCGCCTTCAGTAATAGCAACAGACAGATAGCACATACAATCAAAAGGACAGACACTGATCACGGAATCTGCCTGTTTCTCAAACAGGAGCGATACACTTTCCAGGATATGTTTTTCGTCTCTGAGAGGAGATGTAGGCTGGAGCAGCATGAAATAATCATATTCCTTCCCAATTCGCTTCATTTCTGTGAGTGCGTGTACGATTACATCACTGGTAGCAGCTTCATCACCAGACAAGTGGGACGGTCTGAGAAACGGAATTGTGGCTCCAAGCTTTGCAGCGATCTGCTGATAAAGACCGGAATCCGTTGACACAAGGATATCATCGAATAATCCTGTTTTTTTGCAGGCATCAATGGTATATCCCATTAATGGTTTTCCATTCAGTTCTTTTATATTCTTATCCCTGATTCCCTTTGAACCGCTTCTGGCCGGTATTACTGCGAGAAACCTTTTATTTTGAAACATTACATCCTCCAGTCCATATCATAGAATTCTTTCTCTAAATGAATGCCCGCCTCAAAGGCTTCTTTAATATGAGTGAGGATTTTTTTGCTGGTATCGGGGCAATCATAGGGATTATCCGCTACATGATGTTCCAGGTTTAAGTTCATTGCCTGGGAAATTGCAGCACAGATGTCATCAGCTTTTGTGTCACAGCTGATGACAGAGGCGGGTTTTACTCTGCCTTTTTGCCGGAGACCGATATCTACGGACGGCACATGAAGAGCAGGGGCTTCCAGGATTCCGCTGGAAGAGTTTCCGATTACAATGCAGCTTATGCTCATCAGGCTTAGATAGCGAAGAGAGCCCAAAGAATCGACGAAGAACGCCCGCTCCGGATGCTTTGCGGCATAGGAGACCGCCATTTCGTTGATCTGATTTCCACCTGCATCGGAGTTGCTTCCGGTAAATATGGAAAATAGCCCTGGAAAGGCTTCCAGAGCATCTAAAAGAGGCTGAAACTGGTCCGTAACACAAAAAGGGTCCAGTGTAGCCGGATGGTATGTGACAAGGGAAAAAGGGGCATGCAGAGGGGTATTGAGAGATTCCTCCAGCTGTTCTTTTGACAGAAATGTAAGCGCCTTAAGCCGTTCAATGCCAAGTGCGCCTACGTTAAATACCCGGTCAGGTGATTCCCCCAGCTGTATGACCCGTTTTCGGTAATCAATGGTACTGGTGAAATGAAGATAGCTCATCTTTGTAATACTGTGGCGCATACAATCGTCCCAGGCACCCTGAGTCAGCTCTCCCCCGTGAATATGGGCGATTGGGATCTTACATAGTACTGCAGCCCCTGCGGCTGCAAATATCTCATAACGGTCCCCAAGAAGCACTATCATATCCGGTTTTAACCGTTCATAGGCGCTGGAGAGACCAATCAGCTCCAGACCCATGGATTTACAGATACCAAAGGCAGAATTGCTGGCCAGATTCATTTCCACTGTTTCATCAATTTCAAATCCATCCTGTTCCATAGTCTGATAATCCAGTCCGTACCTGGAATCCAGATGGGTTCCGGTAACCAGAAGCTGGAGTTTAAAATCCAGGTCTTCCTTAATTTTGCGGATTAATGGAACCAGCAGCCCGTATTCAGCCCGGCTCCCTGTTACCACACATAGTCTGATCATTCCCTGATTATTTCATCCTTTCTATAGTCTCTGCCTGCAGGTTTGCCCAGTATCCGGGGAAGTTCCATGGGAGAAATTCCCAAAGAACAGCGTCTGGCACAGAGATTTTCCATGGTATATGGCTCACCTCTTTTAATCTCCTTTGCAGCAACAAGAAATTTTCTCACTTGATCCCGGTTTTTAAGTTCTTCTTGTGCGGGAGCTTTTATTCCGCTTCCCATTGCTTTTTCGATGTTTCTCACACTATCTGCCATTTGCTTGAATTCGTCCGGCTCAAGACTCATTTTGTGGTCCGGTCCAGGCATGGTCTTATCAAGCGTCATATGCTTTTCAATGACGCAGGCACCCAGAGCAGCCGCAGCCACCGCAACCTCAATTCCTGCAGTGTGGTCTGAGTAACCTGTCTTTCTGTGAAACGTATCTCTCAGAGTCACCATTGCATTTAAATTCACATCCTCCATAGGAGTGGGATAGATGCTGGAACAGTGCAAAAGTGTAATATCCTGTCCCCCTGCATCAAGGAGATTTAACGCATCCCGGATCTCCTTTGGAGTGGACATTCCGGTGGATAAGATTACCGGCTTTTTTAGTTCTGCTGCTTTTTTCAGATAACTGTAGTCCGTTATCTCTCCGGATGGTATTTTAATGACCTCCATACCCAGGTGGTCTAAATATTCCATACTCTCTTCATCAAATGGAGAGGAGAGGAATTGAATTCTCCGGTATGCGCAGTACTGATAGAGAAATGTAAAATCCGATCGGGACAATTCCAGTTCCTTTAACATTTCATATTGGGAGTTATTTTTTCCTGTATTGCGGGACTGATAATCTGCTTTTTTTGCATCAGGGAGAGCCAATAGCTCTGCACAGAAGGTCTGAAATTTAACTGCATCTGCGCCAGCGGCACATGCGGCATCCACCAGCTTTCTGGCAATTTCCAGACTGCCGTTATGATTTACTCCGGCTTCCGCTATTATCATAATCTTATTCATAACGACCAACCTCCCTTACCGGACTGCCATAAGCCAGACTGTTGGAAGAAACATCACAAAGAACCAGGCTCCCTGCGCCAATCATGGAATTATTTCCTATGGCAATGTTCTGGATTACTGTACTTCCGGCACCGATATGGGTATGATTCCCGACAGTTGTATTTCCGCAGAGAATGCAGCCAGGTGCTGCATGGGAAAAACTGCCAAGCTTACACCCGTGCTCCACGATCGATCCGCTGTTAATGATGCAGCCGTCTCCCAGTATGACTCCACAACCAATGACAGCTCCTTTTCCAATAAAAATCCCTTCACCCATTTTCAGATCAGGGGATAATACTGCACTTTTATCAATGATGCACGGCAGATGAAAGCCGATGGCTCTGCATTCCTCGAAGAGCCGGATTCTAGTCTTAGGGTTTCCGATACTTCCAATAGCAATAACGGCACTGCGGATGCCCCTGCGGTAAATATCCGGAAGCAGTTCATCGGTTCCCAGTACCATGATGCCGGAGACAGTCATACCTCTGCTCTTATCGCTGTCCAGGATCCCCTCGATATCATAATCCCCTTTGGAACGAATGGTATCAATCACACTTTCTGCATGGCCGCCGCCCCCAAGCAGAACCAGTTTTTTTTTCATAATTTCATTTTCTCTGTCATTTTTTTCATTTCACTAAATTCCCCCATATCAAGCCATGTGCTGTCCATAACCGGGTAGGCCCCCACCTTCTCTTCATTTTTCATGCACAGGCGGATCAGATCCGGCATGTCAAATGGTGAGTCTTCAGGGATATATTTTAAAATATTTTGTTCCAGAACATAGAAACCTGTACTGACCAGAAATTCATAATTAGGTTTTTCATTTAATGACTGAATACAGCCGTTTTCATCTAAGGAGATCACCCCGTAAGGAATCTCGTAATTTTTCATGGCTGTTACAACCGTGATCTGATTTTTGCTTTTTTTATGGTATTGAAGAAGCTTTGTATAATTCATATCAACCAGAATATCGCAGTTGCTTAAAAAAAAGCTGCCCGCTAACTGGTCCTTTACAAGAGTTAAGGCGCCTGCGGTACCAAGAGGTCTTGTTTCCTCTACAAAGTGAAGATGATAGCGATGATCACCATTAAAATACGCCTTAATCAATTCCTTCCTGTAATTAACAGTGAAATAAAACTCCGTAAATCCATAGGAGATCATCTGATTCATAATCCGTTCCACAATCGGTGTATCTCCGATGGGAATTAAAGGCTTTGGAATTATTTTTGTATAAGGGTAGAGTCTTGAGCCCTTCCCCCCAGCCATGATAACAACCGGAGTTTTCTTTTTCCTTAAAGTGTTTTTCTTATCTGGCTGGAGCTCATTCCAAAAGAGTATATCAATGACCTGGCCGCTGTCGTTGATCAGGGGAAGCCCTTCAATCTGCTTCTCTCTCATGATTTTCAGAGCATCAGAGTATTGGCTTTTTTTGATGAAAATAGGAGAGGGGTTCATAATATGGCGGACCGGCATGGATAAATCTTTATTTTTTAAGATCCACCTTCGTATATCTCCATCTGTGATCACTCCTGCCAGCTTATTGTCGTGAATAACCAGCAGAATTTTTTTTGCTGTTTCATCCAGCTGCCGGATCGCATCTTTGATTGGAAGGTCCGGCCCGACAAAGAATTTTTCCACGTTCATGCCAATCCCTCCTTCTGGTTGTCAGTTTCTTTTTATGGCTTCCGTAACAAAGTCTATATTTTTCTCTGTTAAGTTAACACTGCAGGGCAGATTTAGAATGCGTCTTTGATAGTAGGGCGCTTTTTCTATATAATAGGTCTGGCAGCCCTGATATATGGTCTGGGTGTGGTTCAGTTTCCAGACAGGTCTTGTCTCAATTCCCGCCTCTTTCAGATGTTTCATAAGAGTATCTTTTTTCAGATTTTTGTTGGTCAGCAGAAGAGAGTAGAACCAGTGGTTATTCCTGGCATTTTCATTAAATGGAATCAGTTCGGCGTCAGGAAATGATTGCAGCGCCTCCCTGTAATAGTCGTAATTCTTTATTTTGATGTCAATATAATTCTCCAGACATTCTAACTGTCCTACCCCAAGAGCAGCCTGCAGATTGGTCATCCGGTAATTGAAACCAATATGATTGTGGATATAGCGAAGGGGATCATCCTTTGCCTGGGCTGCCAGATAGGCGCATTTTCTCACGTCTTCATCTTTTCTTGCTGTTACCATACCACCGCCGCCGGTTGTAATGATCTTATTTCCGTTAAAAGAATAGGCTCCGAAATCGCCTATGGTACCTGCATATCTCCCATGAAAGCTCCCTTTTGTATATTTGGTGCCCAGTGCTTCTGTGGCATCCTCGATCAGCTTTAAACCATACTCATCAGCCAGCCTCGCAAGAGTCTCCATATCTGCCATATTTCCAAAGATATGAACAGCTATAATTGCCGTGATCAGACGTTTGGACTGGTTATTTCGAAGACCAAGAGAAGTTTTTGTACATTCCTTTTTTAAAAAATTCTCTAATTTTTCACAATCAATATTCAGCGAGTCGTCACAGTCCATGAAAACAGGTTCTGCACCCACGTATTTCACTGGATTAACCGCTGCGATAAATGTCAGGGTGGGGACGATCACTTCCTGGCCCGGTTTTACACCGGAAAGCAGTAAAGACAGATGGAGAGCAGCCGTGCCGCTCTGCACCGCAGCTGTTTTTTCCACCTTTAAATAATCAGCCATTTCCTGTTCAAATCTGGTTACATAGCTTCCGGATGCAGAGACCCAGCCGTTTAAAACCGCCTCATCTATATATTTTTTTTCATTGCCTTTTATAACAGGCACAGATAGGGAAATCATAAGGAGCCTCCTGCCGTTTTTATTAGATATTGTATCGGTCTGTCCGGTACCGCTTTAAATTATTTTTCATCCAGCGTATGGTTTCTTCAAGACCCTGGGATAAGGTGTATTGCTGTTTCCAGAAAGTCAGGGCTTTCAGCTTTTCATTTGATCCCAGAAGTCTGGTCACTTCGCTTTTATCCGGGCGCAGCCGTTCGCTTTCACAAAGGATTTCGGCTTTTGGATTAATCTGGCGGATCAGTTCTAAAGCAAGATCTCCGATTGAGATTTCCGTTCCGCTTGCAATGTTGATTTCCTCGCCTATGGTATGTTCCGAGGCTTCAATTTCAATAAAGCCATTAACTGTGTCTTTTACATAGTTAAAATCTCTGGTGGGGGAAAGGCTTCCAAGATGAATTTCTTCCATACCTGCTAAAAGCTGGCTGATGATTGTGGGAATGACAGCCCTTGCTGACTGCCTGGGCCCGAAGGTATTAAATGGGCGGACAATGGTGACAGGAAGAGAAAAGCTCCGGTAGAATGCTTCAGCCAGACGGTCTGCACCTATTTTCGTGGCGGAGTAAGGAGACTGGGCTTTTAATGGATGAGATTCATCTATGGGAACGTAATCAGCGCTGCCGTAGACTTCAGAGGTGGAGGTGATTAAAACTCTGCCGGTATTACAACCTCTTGCGGCCTGCAAAACATTTAAAGTTCCCTTCACATTGGTATCCACATAGGAATCAGGGGATACATAGCTGTATGGGATGGCGATCAGTGCAGCTAAGTGAAACACGCAGTCCACCCCGGAGACGGCGGCTCTTACTCCGTTTGGATCTCTGATGTCTCCGCTTTGTATTTCAATTTCTTCCTTTATATGCTCTGGAAGAGTATCCAGCCAGCCGAAGGTACCAAAGGAGTTATAATAGGCAAAGGCCTTTACCTGATATCCACGGGTAACCAGCTCCTGCGTCAGATGGCTTCCAATAAAACCGTCAGCTCCGGTAACCAGTGCCTTTTTCATGAAATCCCTCCTTCGTGATGATTGTCAAATACCTTAATTCGATAGGTTACAGTACTGTCAGAGACGGGAAAGTAAAATTCTCCATACCTGTTTGTCTGGGTGAAATTCAAATAAACCCCTTCCCAGTCTTCCTCCATCCGTTCTTCATTAAATACCTGTACCATTCGTTCCAGAATGATGATGGCTCCCCTGGCAGGAATACGGTTCCTGTAGCGGACCATTCCTTTTATAATTGCATGTGCCATGATATTTACCCTACCTAACTGGTGAGAACCGGTTCGTAGATATCGAACCGGTAATTGATCTCAGGATTCTTTTCTGCTGCAATGGCAAATTCTCCAAACTGATTGGTTATTACATAACCAAGGTCTTTTTCTCCCCAGGCGGCCACTGCTGTAATCAGAACGACAGCACCCTCCAGAGCTTCACAGCGGGAATTAAAAACAGTACCTGTCAACAGTACATCACAGAAGGATTCCAAGGTAATAGCAGCCTGGGCAATGTTCCTGTTATTGAAGCTTTTCGGTGTTATGATAAGTTCCGTATAACTGCTCATGAAATCTCCTCCTTTTTGTTCGTGATTAACGGAGCGAAGACCGAAAGCTCATATTTCATATCAGGCTGTGCTTCCAATGAAATGACATAGCGTCCGGCCTCATCCGTAATTGTATAGCCAAGAAGTGCCGCAGTGTGATTTACCATGTCTACCTGTGTGATCTGTACGGCAGCCCCGCCACAGGGACGTTGATTTAAGCAGTAAACAGTCCCCTTTATGATTTGATAGTTCATTTGGCTAAGGTGAAAATTAAAATGATTTTCTCTGCAGGGCAGAAGCCTGGAACCTCTTATGGTAAAAGAAGCTTTTTTATTAAAGTCCATGGTTTCAGTTCGCCCCCTTTCATTTCTTCCTTAATCGTTCTGGGTATAAATGGTTACATTCAATTGCTGATTGTCCCTGGTATCATCAGCGCTGATAATATTCCCTTCCTGTTCTTTTCCGTTAACAATCATTTTGGATACTTTCTTTTCCTCATAATTGTTCTTAATTGTTTCAAATTGGTTTTTGTCTTCCATTTTTATTTCCTCAGATTTCCATAGGATTTACTAAACTATATGCGAATGGTAGAATTCTGATACCGTTGAATCAATAGTATCTCTTACCTCTGCAAGTATTTTATTCAGATGTTCTAAGTATTCCTTGAAAAACGCAGCCTGGTATTGAAGATCGGAAGTCAGCTTGTCATAATCCGTTGCCGTCATATGATTGTTTCTTTCTTTCATCTCATAGAGAAATTCAGTAACATATCCGCTTAAATACTGGCTGTAGAGGTGGTTCTCAAAATTATTTACAATTTGCAGGATATAAAGGATTCTCTGAAGATCAATATCATCTTCATCAACGTCCACAAGGGATTTCGAGTTGTTTTCAGAAATAATGATCTGGCATAATTCCAGTCCCTCACTGGTTCTGGTCAGATATTCATTGAGGAAATCCAATAAGGTATCAATTGTCTTCTCTGCACACAGACTCAGTTCATGGTCCGGCAGGCAGGCGTGTTTTTTGCCTGAGTAGGAACCGTTTTCCAGTATTTCACTCAGCTCCTTGTGAGGTGCCCCTTTAATCTCAGCTCCATAGGAACAGTTGATGAATCGCACACGTGGCTGGTCTTTGTAACGGCTGATATAATACTCCAGATTTCGTCTGAAGGAATCCAGAGTTATGGTAGTTCCAGTCAGATTGCCATGGATATCTTTTGTAAATATTTGTGTGTCATATCGGATACTGCTGTCATAAGGAAACAGTGCACTGTCTGCGTGATGCTTATTATTTGTGTGTGCAAAATCCTGCCCGACAAGAAGAATAGGAGAACAGCCAAGCATATTTGCGATGTCGATGCATGCATGTGATACGGATCCCCCGCAGTAGACGGCTTTTAAGTGTTCCATCCCTTTAATGGTATGAGAAAAAATGAGAGAGATCAGTATCTTTTCTCCCTTATACTCCTTAAGAAGATAGCGGTTGCTGTATTCATAAAAGGCCAGCGGCACGTTTAAATCCAAATGCTCTTTCATCATGTCGTAATTGGCATCTACCGGGTCAACGGACACGATCATATCGGGCATGATCCCATTTTGAACAAGAGCATTCACCGTTCTGCTTCCGGTTATGATAAAGTAATCCTTTAGTTTGTCTTTTTGCTTCATCATATCCTTTATATTTTGATCCAGCGAGGATCCGCCGGATACTATGATGGCAGGAACATCCGTGTTGGAGAACAAATATTTATGAATGGGAGTAGCCTGATCTGTTATTTTCATATTTGCAATCATATTCCTGATAAAAACATTTTTAAAGCGCTTGGCCAGATATACCTGAGAAGCAGCATTCATGATGGTCCAATCCAGGTGCTCAATCAACCGGTCGTGTTCTTTTTTATAAATTCTTTCGTAGTTTCCAAAGGCATGAAAATAGATATTGTTGATATTTTTATAGGAAATGCATTCATCAAATATCTGTTTCACCAGTTCTTCTTTATAAAAGACCAGATGGATTTGATCTCCTAAATCCGACGGAAACTGATTGAAAACGGAGCGGTTTGGTTCAAAGATGATGACTCTGTTTTGGGCGCAGAGACATTTTCTCAATTCATCTAAATAAGCTCCTGTATCTATGCCAAACAGAAAGATCAGCGAATCGAATTTCAATCCATCCAGGTTATCCAGAAGTTTATGAATCGCTTCCGCGTAATGTGTATTGTCCGCCAGATATTCATATGTCTTATCTTTTTTTATACGGCAGACCCGGTATCCATCAGAAGTTTTGATTTTTTTCATAGTTTCCTCCATAAGAAAAGTGGCTTAAGACCTTTGCTTGCCTATAAAGGTGAAAATGCCAGCAGCTGATACTGTCTGTAAGGGATTCGGGGCAGGGAGATCCCAAAAGTACCGTCAGCAAGAGAAAAGGTCACACCGGCCCGGATAACCCGGGATGGATCAGTAGAATCCAGGATGCGGATCTCAACAGCTGCATTCGGCAAAGGTTCCCCACCGGGAGTGTATACTGTTCCCGTGATAAACAGTAACGAATCACAGGCTAAAGCCACATCTGCAGTTACGATTCCGGAGCAGATTAACTGGCAGCCAGTGAAGCATATTTTAGACAACATACGATTGCCTCCTTATTAGAGGGGGGGGTCAAAAAAAGATAGCTCTGCCCCCCACCGTAGAATTTATTGAGCGTAGAATTTGAAAGTCAGATCTACACCAGCTCTGGTCGTAATGCCGTAAGTTGCATTTGCATCAGTAAATGTCAGCCCATCTGGTGTTGCAGTTGTCGGATTAGTACTCTCCCAGACAGCGACAGCGCCGCTTCTTAAAATCGTATTGCTAAAGACAGCAGTACCTCTGGTTAAAGCAAGTCCCCAGCTTGTAGTCGAAATCTTGACGGAAACAATAACTCCTGAAGCAACAGAAGCTCCTGTAACTGCTTTTGCAATTGGTCTATAGTTAGCCATGATAACGTCCCCCTTTTGTGTTTTAGAAATACGTATTTCTGATATATAGTATGTGCTTGTCAGAAAAATGTGAAAAATGGGACTTGCAGCCAGAGCGGCTGCAGGTTCAAAAGACATGCTGGCCGGCGAATTGCACCATCCTGCATGTCTTCTGCTGGTTATTTTGAAATTTTTTCTTCTGATTTAAAATGACCCGGCGTAAATCCAATGTAGATAAAATTATCTATAAGCCAATATCGGAAGACACCACCCGTGTATCCAGTATGAGAACCGGTGAATTTGATTTGATATCCAACATTCCCCCGGATCAGGTGGATGTACTTTCCGGAACAGATGGAGTCACGGTGGATTCCAAGCCAGGTACAACCATCAGTTGGATGGCTCTTCAGTCCGGACAGGGAAAACCCTTTGCAGATAAAAATGTGCGCCTTGCCCTGACCCACGCCATTGACCGTAAATTAATTGTAGAAAGCATTCTCGGTTCCGGTTCCCCTGCTTACTGGCCTGTAATGGAAGGCGTTACGGGTTACGATAAGGATTTGGAAAGCAAATACAACCAATATGATCCGGAGCTTGCAAAGAAGCTTTTAAAAGAAAGCAGCTACAAGGGAGAAGAAATCTATTTCATGGCTATTGATGGAAAGGTACCGCGTACAAAAGAGGTGCTTCAGGCGGTAATGTCCATGATGACTGAAGCAGGATTTAATGTAAAACTGGAAATCATGGAAGGCGCTACATTTGTAACCAAGCGCTCTGCCGGAGATTATGATATTGCATTTTCCAATGTATTTTACAACAACGGATCTCCATGGAGACATATGATTACACACTGGCTGTCCGATTTCTGCAATACCCAGCTTGAAAATCCTGAGATCACCTCTCTGTTAACAGAGGCCAGACAGACCATTGACAGAAGCAAGCAGGATGAACTGTTAAAGCAGGCGTTTTCACTGATGATGGAAGACGGAGGCCGTATGTGCTACTTCATCAATCTGGATACCATCAATGCTTATTCCAATAAGCTGAGCGGAGTCAAACTTTACAACGACACTATTATCGATCTTTCAAGAGTCATGAAAAACTAATCTATAACCAGGGGGTAATGAAATGCAGAATTTCATGCAGTTTATGGTAAAAAGACTGCTGTCAGCGGTCATCGTGCTTTTTGGCGTATCCATTGTAGCCTTTGGCCTTATGCGTCTCGCCCCGGGCAATCCGGCAGCTCTCATGCTGCCGGATAATGCCACAGCGGAGCAGATTGCAGCAGTAGAAGCCAAAATGGGACTGAATAAACCGCTTATTCAGCAATACATCATCTATATAGGGGATGTTCTCCACGGAAATCTGGGTACATCTATTTTTTTTAACCGTTCTTGCGGGGAACTGATATTCGGACGTCTTCCGGCGACTGGTTTACTGACCTTTGCTGCAGTAGTCGTATCCATTTTAGTCAGCTTTCCCATGGGAATTATATCGGGAATCAAGAAGGGGTCAGCAGTTGATTTTTTCTCTATGGTATTTGCACTTTTGGGAATGTCCATGTCCCAGGTATGGCTGGGATTGCTCTTCATCCTGTTTTTCGGTGTTTTTATGGGAGTGCTTCCCACGCAGGGGTACGGTTCCTTCCAAAATCTCATACTTCCCGCACTCACCCTTGGGCTGCCCCTTGCCGCTTTAGTCACAAGAATGCTTCGTTCCGGAATGTATGAGGTTTTGGAAGAGGATTACATCACAGCAACAAAGGCAAGGGGAATTGGTAATTTTAAGATATATACAAGATATGCGTTAAAAAATGCTCTTCTTCCCACCATTACCATCATCGGAATGCAGATCGGACAGCTTCTTGCCGGTGCGATTATTGTGGAACAGGTATTTGGCTGGCCTGGACTTGGAAGTCTGACTGTAAAAGCCATTAACATGAGGGATTTTCCCCTGATCCAGTCAATCCTGCTTGTGACGGCTTCCCTGTTTGTAATTATCAATATTCTGGTGGATATCATCTATGTGGCGGTTGATCCGCGCATGAGCCTGAATTAGGGAGGAGATAACATGAAAAAAAGTGAATTGCTTCGCAGAATGAAAAAGTCGAAGTTCTTTGTCATCGGGCTGATTATAGCAGTTTTTGTAACTCTTGCTGCCTTCTCTTCTCCGCTGTTTGTGGTTCATGATCCCATTCAGTCGGATTTACGCAAGCGTTTGATCTCCCCGGAATTTCTTGCAAATGGAATTAACGGATACATACTGGGTACAGACGCCCTTGGTCAGGATATTTTTACGAGGCTGGTTACCGGCTGCCGCATCTCTTTATTAATTGCAGCAGCAGGAGTGCTGATCCCTGCTTTAATCGGAACTGCCCTGGGAGCAGTAGCGGGATATTTCGGAGGCGCCATTGATAACGTTATCATGCGTATCTGTGATATACAGCTATCCATACCCACCATGGTCCTGGCAATTACCGTAATGGCAATTTTCGGCAACAGCGTACCCAATCTATTGCTGGTTCTTGCCATTGTGGGCTGGACCTCTTATACCAGGGTGGTGCGGGGAAGCGTAATGGGAATCCGCAACAGCGAATTTATTCATGCATCAAGAGTGCTTGGTGCTTCCAATGCAAGGATACTTTTAACCCAGATTCTACCCTGTGTACTGACTCCCCTCATTATCTTAATGAGCCAGCAGATCGGATTTGTCATTCTGACAGAGGCGAATTTAAGCTTTCTGGGTATGGGGGTTCCCCTTCCTAATCCGTCTCTTGGCTCCATGATTGCAGATGGCAGAGAATATATTGCCACTGCCCCCTGGACGGTAGTGGTTCCAGGAGTGACGTTAATGATCATTGTACTGGCGTTTAACTTCCTTGGTGACGGTATACGTGACATTCTGGATCCCAAAAACAAAGATTAAGGCTGGAGGCGACAACATGGCACCATTGTTGGAAATAAAAGATTTGCATGTAGAATATAAAACCGGGCGGGCGACCGCAAAGGCGCTTAACGGGATTAATTTAACCATTGAGCGTGGAGAAGCACTGGGGCTTGTAGGAGAGACAGGTGCTGGTAAAACAACCATTGCCTTATCCGCCTTAAGGCTTCTTCCAAAAGAAGTGGGCAATATAACCGGAGGTTCCATACTTTATAATGGAAAATCGATTCTGGAAATGAATAACAAAAGCTTAGAAGAGATGAGAGGAAATAAAATATCCATGATATTCCAAAACCCCTTAAGCTCATTAAACCCTTTATTTACCGTTGGAGAACAGATCTCCATGGTAATCAGAAAACATGAAAAGCTGAGTAAAAGGGATGCTGCAAAAAAAGCACAGGAACTTTTAGAACTGGTAGGCATTGCAAAGTACCGCTTAGAGGATTTCCCCCATCAATTTTCCGGGGGTATGAGGCAGAGAGTAGGAATTGCCGCAGCTCTTGCCTGCAATCCAGAGCTTTTAATTGCCGATGAGCCTACCACAGCTCTAGATGTGACCATTCAGGCACAGATTTTAGAACTGATGAAAGAGCTTCAGAGGAAGCGCTCCAGCTCCCTGTTAATGATCACCCATAATTTGGGAATTATCGCGGAACTCTGCCAGAAAGTTGCGGTCATTTATGCGGGAACCATCATCGAATACGGAACGGTGGAGGAAGTCTTTACCAATCCAAGGCACTGGTATACAAAAGGGCTTTTAGGTGCGATTCCAAACTTAAGCGGTCCAAGAAACCGTCTGGCTTTTATTCCTGGAAATGTTGCCAATGCCTGCGCACTGCCTTCAGGCTGTAAATTCCATCCACGCTGTACCTCCTGCATAGACCGCTGCAGGAAGGAAGTTCCGCCGCTGCAGGAATATGGAACGGGTCATCTGGTGGCCTGCTTTATAAGGGAGGAAGTAAACTGATGGAGAAGCAGAATCTTCCGGTCATAGAAGTCCGGAATTTAAAGAAACACTTTAAAGTGAAAAACAAAGGAATCCTTCATGCGGTTGACGGTGTAAACTTCTCTGTTATGCCCGGAGAGACTCTGGGACTGGTGGGGGAATCCGGCTGCGGAAAATCCACAGTAGGAAATGTAATCATGAGGCTTCATAAAGCAACAGATGGAGAGGTTCTATATAAAGGCAGCAGTGTACTTGATTCTAAGGGAAATGAAAGCATGGATTATAGAAAGAAAATCCAAATTATTTTTCAGGATCCATATTCATCATTAAATCCCAAAAAAACAATTCAAAGTATTATGGAGGAGTCCTACCGGATCCATAATCTCTGTTCAGGAAATGAACGGAGGGAACGAATTAAAGAGATCATTGAGCTATGCGGACTGGAAAAATACGTACTGGATAAATATCCCCATGAGCTGGATGGAGGAAAACGCCAGCTGGTTGGGATTGCCAGAGCATTATCCTTAGGACCGGAATTTATCGTTTGTGATGAACCGGTTTCCTCCCTGGATGTGTCAATCCAGGCGACAATCATTAATCTTCTTATTGATCTGCAGAAAAAGATGAATTTATCCTTCCTGTTTATTTCACATGATTTAAGCGTGGTAAGGCATATCTCACAGAAAGTGGCAGTGATGTATTTAGGACAGATCATAGAGATGGCACAGACAGATGAGATTTTTTCCAATGCGCTTCACCCCTATACCATTGCTTTGCTGTCAGCAGTTCCTAAAATTAATTTTAAAGAGAGAACAAACAGGATTGTACTGACCGGCGATGTGCCTAGTCCCATTAATCCGGGAGAAGGCTGCAGATTCGCACCCAGGTGCTTTTTATGCAGAGATATCTGTAAAACCCAGAAACCGGATTTAAAAGAAGTGGAGCCAGGGCACTTTGCAGCCTGTCATTTCTACAAAGAATCAAGAGAAAAGGCCCGAGAGCTGGAAACTGGAGGACATGATGAATACAAAAATCAGTGATATTCAGGTAATACTAACGGCACCCGAAGGAATTAACCTGGTGGTCATAAAGGTAATAACGAACCAGCCCGGACTGTATGGGCTTGGCTGTGCGACCTTTGCATACCGCCATCTGGCAGTAAAGACAGTGGTGGAGGAATATTTAAAGCCGCTTCTTACAGGCAGAGAGGTGGACAGGATCGAAGATATCTGGCAGCTCATGCACCAGAACGGATATTGGAGAAACGGACCAATTGAAAATAATGCAATTTCCGGAGTGGATATGGCATTATGGGATATTAAAGGCAAAATGGCAGGAATGCCAGTGTACCAGCTGTTTGGCGGAAAATGCAGAGAGGGAATTCCTGTTTACCGCCATGCAGACGGAAAAGATGCAGAGGAAGTTTGTGAAAATATTCTGCGTTATAAGGAAATGGGTATTACCAACATCAGATGTCAGTGCGGCGGTTATGGAGGAGACAGCTATGGAACAGTTCCGGCTACAGCTCCAAAGGGTGCTTTAAGCGGTGTATATCTGGATTCCAGAGAATATATCAAAAATACCGTTAAACTTTTTGAGGACATCAGGAACCGGATCGGATATGAAATGAATCTGGTTCACGACGTTCATGAGCGGATTGCCCCGGTAGATGCCATTAAGCTGGCAAAAGCACTGGAACCCTATGACCTTTTTTTCCTTGAGGATCCGGTTTCCATTGAACAGCTTCCCTGGCTTAGAAATTTACGGGAGCAGACAAGTATTCCCATCGCAGAGGGAGAACTGTTTAATAACTCAGTGGAATGGAAGCAGATTATTGCAGAACACCTTATTGATTTTATCCGGGTTCATATAAGCCAGATCGGGGGCATTACCCCCGCCAGAAAGCTTCAGATTTTTGCAGAACAGTATGGGGTAAGAACGGCATGGCACGGACCTGGAGACATGTCACCGATCGCCCATGCAGCCAATATACACTTAGATCTTTCCTCACCGAATTTCGGCGTGCAGGAATGGTCGGGAATCGAACCGCCCAATTTTGTAATTCAGGATTTAAAGGGCCCAAGAGGGGCGCTTTTAGAGGTATTCCCCGGACTTCCGGAATTTAATGACGGGTATGTATATGCCAACGACAAGCCAGGGCTTGGTGTTGATATCAACGAAAAAGAAGCTGCAAAATATCCATGCGAAAATACGATTGTTACATGGACCCAGACCAGACGCAGGGATGGTGCACTTCAGACACCTTAAAGAATAATAGAAGAAACAAGGAGGATACAACAATGAAGTCTTGTGTAATTACCAGTCCGTTTCACTATGAAATCCGTGAAATTCCCATACCAGAACCGGGAGACAATGAAGTATTAATCCAGATGAAATCAGCCGGTGTATGCGGCAGCGATTTACATATCTACAGAGGAGAGAATCCCTGTTCCACCTATCCTCTTGTACCTGGTCATGAAAATGCCGGAATTGTGGCAAAAACAGGAAAAAATGTTACAAATGTCAAGGTGGGAGACCATGTAGTAGTTGACTTAATCATCACCTGTGGTGAATGTTATCAGTGTACCCATGGAAGAGAAGAAGTGTGCGAGAATGTGCTGGTGAGAGGAAGCGGCACTGACGGAGGGTGGAGAGAGTATTTTACGGCACCTGGAGATGATGTATATAAGATAGAAAATACCATCCCATGGAAAGATGCTGCCCTGATTGAGCCGGTTGCCATTGGAGCCCACTGCACCAAACGGGGAAGAATCGAGTCTGATGATACGGTAATTATCCTTGGAACCGGAACCATTGGAACCATTATTCTTCAGGCATGCAAGGTGATCGGTGCAAAGGTAATCTGCTGTGATATTGACGACGAGTCTTTAAAGCGGGCAAAAGCATTTGGCGCAGATGAAATAATCAACAGCAAAACAGAAAATATTTCTGAAAGGATATCTCAGATTACCGGCGGACACGGGTGTACGGCTGCATTTGATTCCGCATGCTTTCCTGGAAGTCTTACACTCCTTTTACAACCGGGAATTGTATGCAATGCAGGCAGAGTGATTCCCATGGGCTTTTCAGATAAACCGGAGAGTTTCAGTCAGGCGGATATTAACAAGAGGGAACTTGACATTATAGGAAGCAGAATGAGCGCCTATCAGTTTCAGCCTGTAGCAAAGAACATGGCAGAGGGGAAATACCAGTTAGAAGGTCTCGCCACAACCTTTGTAAAATTCAATGAAATTGAAAAGGTATTTAAGAATATGGAAAATCCGGATCCAACAGTGAAAAAGACTGTAATATTATTTGATTAGGGAGGAAAAGACATGATATCCAGCAAATTTGACGTAACAGGAAAGCATTGCATTGTAACAGGAGGTGCACAGGGGTTGTCCAGAGGAATGGCAGAAGGTCTTTTGGAAGCCGGCTGTAAAGTAGTACTGATCGATGTGCAGGAAGAAAAACTGAAACAGGTGGTGAAAGAATATCAGGAGAAAGGCTATGAAGCCTACGGTGTAGCAGGAAATCTGGCCGATCGGGAGGATATTAACAGGATCTTTGAAGAATCCATGGCTGTATTAGACGGAAAGCTGGATGTGCTGATTCCGGCAGCCGGAATTCAAAGAAGACATCTGCCTGAGGAATTCCCAATGGAAGATTGGGATCTTGTAGTGAATATCAATTTAAACCATGTGTTTATCATGATACAGAAAGCGTTAAAGATTATGCTCGCACAGTCAACAGGAGGTAAGATCATCACCATTGGTTCCATGGTTACATGGTTTGGAGGCACAACCGTTCCTGCTTATACTGCGACAAAAGGCGCTGTTTCCCAGCTGACCAAGAGTCTTGCGGTAGACTGCGCAGGAAGGGGAATCAACATAAACTGTATCTGTCCCGGCTATATGGATACTGAGATGTGTGCCAATATGACTCAGTCCAGAAAAGATGAATGCACCGTAAGAATACCTGCCGGAAGATGGGGAAGTCCGGAAGATTTAAAGGGACCGGTACTCTTTCTTGCATCTTCCGCTTCCAATTATTTAAACGGAACTACAATTCCGGTAGATGGCGGGTATCTTGTAAAATAGAATATTTATAGCAAAGAGGAAGCTGCAGACGTTAATGACTGCAGCTTCCTCTTTAAAATATATATGAAATCCCTGGATTAAGGAATGCAAAATTGACGATTTAAGTCGTTTTTTAGGTTGAGCCGGCAAAGAAGCTTTTCAGAGCAACTCTGCCGACTTAGAAAAACATATGTATGAAGCGCTCTGACCACTTTGTGGGATCTTTCATGTTTATGATATTATCATACATGGTAAATGTGAAGGAAATTTGACCAGGATCTAAAAAGAATATGAAATCAATGAAGAAATTATGACAGAAATTGGTACACTAACACGATCCTCTCTGCAAATACTATCATATAGTAGAAAAATTCCCATTAAGTAAAAACAGTATTGCCTGACAGCGTAATTTATGGTATTTATATAGGTGTTAGTTAAAGCTAACTAGCTTTTCCAAACAAAACAGACTGTTACAGTTTTTGAATGATAAGTGGGAAACAAATTTCAAGATGGAGGTATGGATATGTTACTGGAAAGGCATTTAATTGAATATTGTTCCCCAACCCTGGCTTCACTGAAAACCGCAAATCTGTTTAATCATTCTTTTACATCGGAAGAAGAACTAAACCGCCAGCTGGAATATTTAAACCTGCAGCTGGGAGAAAAGGGGATCTCCTTGATTGAATTATACAGACGCGGAAATAAGGCACTCATTTATGTATATCGGAAATCTCATTTAATGAAGGATTTAAACCGGCCGGGTGTAAGCAAATTTCTAAAAAAATATGGGTATGAAACAATGGATGTGGATTATGCACTGGTCAGGCTGAAAAGCCGTCTGAAAGAGGAAGAGGGCTTTCCTCATGAGATCGGATTGTTTCTGGGTTATCCACTGGGAGATGTAATCGGCTTTATTAGAAATTCAGGAAAAAACTGTAAGTGTCTGGGCTGTTGGAAGGTTTATTGCAATGAATGTGAAGCGGTGAAAACCTTTGCCAGATATCAAAAATGCAGAGCCATATATTCACGTCTCTGGAGAAACGGAAAAACGGTCTGGCAGCTTACAGTAGCCGCTTAAGCAAATAAAAAGGAAGAAAGAGGCTGGATAAGATGAGTAAAGTCGCAGTTGTATATTGGAGTGGAACCGGTAATACGGAAGCAATGGCAAATAAGGTACTGGAAGGAGCAAAATCTGCCGGTGCAGATGCTGTTTTATTTACGGCTTCCGATTTTGGAGCAGAACAGATGGATGAATTCGATGCTGTTTCCTTTGGCTGCCCTTCCATGGGGAGTGAAGAACTAGAGGATGGAGAATTCGAACCTATGTTTAAGAGCTGTGAGTCAAAGCTGAATGGAAAGAAGATTGCTTTATTTGGCTCTTATGGATGGGGAGACGGAGAGTGGATGCGCAATTGGGAAGATTCTGTGAAATCCCTGGGTGCAGTCCTGGTTCATGACAGCGTTATCTGTAACAACGAGCCTGATGAGGACGGAGCAGAGCAGTGTATCGAGCTTGGTAAGGCACTTGTATAATAAAAAAATACATGGGTATGAGAAATTAATATTTCCAGCCCATGTATTTTTTTGCTCAAATTCGGTTATTGCTTAATATAATGCAATTGGAATTTTTGAGAATTATGAATCTGTTCTGTATAATCCAGAATATTCCCGTTTTCCAAATGGGTTATGTTTGCAACTTTTATAATAGGTGTATCTTCTGAAATACGGAAAAGTTTGGCGGTTTCGGTAGAAGGATGAATAGCGGTAACAGTGTGTTCGTTGTAGGATATTTTTTCACCACGTACTTTTTCAAAATACTGATATTTAGAACCTTTAAGGATCTGGATGGACATTTCAGGATTCTGATCAACGGACATATAAGAAGTTTCCAATAAAAATAAATCTTCATTGGCGTATCTTTCCCGTTTAAAATAATAAATGGGGTCCCCTTCATTCAGCTTTAAAATGCGGGCGATGTTGATGGAAGCAGAAAGAACCTGAAATGCTGAAACATTCGTATGAGGAGTTAATCCCATATTTATAATTTCTTCCGTAAACCCCATTAGCTGGGGGAATTTTTCTTTTGTTACCTGTTCCTGCACAAAAGTTCCCACACCGGAAACCCGTCGAAGTAATCCAAGGTTAACAAGTTTATCCAATGCTTTTCGGATGGTTACCCGCGAAACATTATATTTTTCTGCTAACTCCATTTCTGTAGGTATTAAATCTTCTTTTTTATAATATCCCAAACGAATTTGGTTTAATAACTCATTCTCTATTTGTTTGTACTGGGGTGTTTTTTTCTGGACCATACATGCACCTTTCTTAATATAAATGTATTATTTGTATTATACAACAAATTTTAACACATTTCAAGAAATGGAATATAGAAAAAGAGCACAATAAATAAAAATATATACAATAATAATTGGGCAGAATTCAATATATGTATTGACAAATAAAAACAAATGTATTATCATTACCGTATTACAAATGTATTGTATATTTTAATTAAGGAGGCGGATTTATGGAGTTATGGCAAGCACTGTTAATTGGGTTTTTCGCTTACCTGGGGCGTAATCAGGTTCCATGGCTTTTTGGTACGACGGGGGGATGGTATGGAATTGGACGTCCGTTGGTAGCGGGGCTGATAATTGGCTTAATTATGGGGGATGTAACAACCGGGGTTTTGTGTGGAATAGCTGTACAGGCAATTTTTATTGGGCAGATTACACCTGGGGGTGCTGTTCCATCGGATTTAAATTTAGCGGCATTCATTGGAATCCCGCTGGCAATGGCAGCAGGCGGTGGTGCGGAAGCTGCGATTGCATTGGCAATTCCCCTGGGAAGCTTAGGAGTAGCATTACACAACTTTACCATGACAGTCCAGTCATACTTTTCACACCGGGCAGATAAGTATGCTGAAAAAGGAAATGCAGATAAGATTTGCCTCATGAATATAATAGGAACGTTGCCGTCCTTTATTGAGCGGTTTTTCCTGGTAACAATTATCTGCTATTTTGGAGCGCCATTTGCAGAAAAATTGTTATCTGCCCTGCCGGGTGCTGTTCTTCATTTCCTTCAAATCGGTGGGAAGATGCTGCCCGCATTGGGATTTGCACTTTTGCTGAAACAGATTATTTCAGAGCGTTGGATGATTATGTTATTTTTATTTGGATGGGTTTTGACCGTTAATACAGGAATGACAACGACATCACTTGTTTTGATTGCTGTTGCAATTGCATTACTGTTTGTAATGAAAAAAGGAAACCCTGTTGCATTAACCAGTGCTGGTTCCATAGCGGAAGGAGATGAATACGATGAATAAACTGACAAAAAAAGATGTATCGCGTGCGGTATGGACCTGGCTTTTTTTTCATCAGAGCTCTCATAACTATGAGCGTATGATGGGCTGCGGCTTTTGTCATAGCCTGGCTAAAGCACTTAAAAAAATGTATGGGGACGACAAAGATGGACTATCGGAAGCGTTGACCAGAAATATGACATTCTTCAATACAGAACCACAATTAGGATCCGTTATTCCAGGCATTACGCTGGCATTGGAAGAAGCCAAGGCAGAACATGGGGATGTAGATGCTGAATTGATTGTAAATACCAAAAGTGCACTTATGGGGCCTTTTGCTGGGATTGGTGATTCCATTCTCTGTGGAACGTATAATCCGATTCTGTTAAGTATTGGTATTGGCCTGGCAGCAGGTGGTTCACCAATAGGTCCATTGTTTTTTCTGCTGACCTGGTGTTTGACGGTTATTCCTCTGAAATATTTTATGTTTGTCAAGGGATATCACCTGGGGCTTGATATTGTAAAAGTATTTATGAATCAGGAAGTGAAAGAAAAAGTAATGACAGCATTGAATGTTGTTGGTTTGATCGTGATTGGGGGTGTTGCTTCCACGACAGTCTCCGCACCTGTAAAGTTTGCTTTTGCCTCCGGTGATATGGTAGTTGCATTGCAGACCAGCATTCTGGATAAGATTATGCCAGGATTGCTGCCAATGCTGTTAACCATACTGTGCTGGTTAGTAGCTGACAAAAAAGGCTGGTCAGCGAATAAGGTAATTCTTTTGATACTTGGGATTGCTTTTATAATGGTATTTTTTGGAATTATGTAATTAAGAACAGACAGATTAAGCAGGGAGTGTAATGAATGAATATAGTTTATATACATACTCATGATTCGGGGAGAGTTATGAGTCCTTATGGGTATAGAACAGTGACACCTCATTTGGAAAAATTTGCAGAAGATTCTCTGACTTTTGAGAATTGTTATTGTGCAGGCCCAACATGCTCTCCCAGCAGAGCAGCTATGCTAACCGGAATGTATCCCCATCAGAGTGGAATGCTAGGGCTTACTCAGAGAGGATTTTCTATAGATTACTCAAAACATCTGGTTCAATTCTTAAACCGCAATGGTTATCATACTGCACTGAGCGGAATACAGCATGAATCCGGCTGGTACTTAGACATAGAGGGAAACGGGAAAAGAATTGGTTATCAGGAAGTGTTAACTGCATCCAATGCTGGTATTCGGGATGAAGACCTGATATACTGGGATAAGAAAAATGCAAGGAAGGCTTGTGAATGGTTGAAAGATTATAAAGGGGAAAAACCATTTTTCTTATCCTACGGAATGTTTTCAACCCACAGAGTCTTTCCTGATAAAATTGATGGTGAGATCAGCGAGGGAATGGCTGTTCCTCCGTATCCGATCCATAATAATCCAGATACCAGGCATGATTATGCAAGATATTTAACAAGTTTAAAATCAGCGGATGAATGTTTTGGGCAAGTTCTTAATTCGATCCGGGAAACCGGACATATGGAAGATACAGTAATTCTTTTCACAACAGACCATGGATTGGCAGCTCCATATTGCAAATGCACATTGTTTGATTCTGGAATTGGCGTGAGCTTTATAATGAGAGTTCCGGGCAGTCCGGCAAATGGGGCTGTATCTCAGGCATTGATTTCCCAGGTGGATCTATTTCCAACTCTTTGCGATTTGCTTAATCTGGAAAAACCAGAATATTTAGAAGGCATCTCATTTGCAGACCGGTTTCTTGATCCTTGCAGAAAGAGCAGAGATGAGATCTATGCGGAGATTAATTTCCACACGTCTTATGAGCCGGCCAGATGTATTCGGACAGAACGGTATAAGTATATTCGGTATTACGATCAGGATTATTTGAAAATCAATAAATCAAATATTGATGAATCTGAGATGAAAGATTATTATATGTCACATGATTTGGAGCAGCAGATAAAATATGGGGAAGGATTATATGATCTGCTGTATGATCCCGGAGAGCGCAATAATCTGGTAGGAAATGAAACATATTTAAATATCTTAAGGGACTTAAAGCAGAGATTAGATGCTCAAATGAATAAAACAGGAGATTTCCTTCTAAAGGGGCACCCGGAGATTCAGAAAAATTGGAAAGTGAATAAAAAAGAGTGCCAAAAAGCCAGTTCCAAAAATCCGGATGATTATATAAGCTTAGGAGCAAGTAAATAATAAATAGGAGAAAGTGTGATTATGGAAATTGTTAATATCCGAATTGATGAAAGATTAATTCACGGACAAGTGGCTGCAGTATGGACCAGAACCTTAGGAGCCACCCGCATTATGGTAATTGATAATACAGCTGTAAAAAGTGATATTCAAAAATCAGCTTTAAAAATGGCGTGTCCCCAGAGTTGCAAATTATCCGTGCTTTCTGTAAGAAAAGCCAGTGAAAATTTAAAAAACAGAAAATATGAAGGGGAGAAGGTTTTTATCGTGGTAAAGTCCCCGGAAACATTAAAAGAGCTTTATGATTCTGGTTATGAATTTTCTAAAGTTACAGTTGGAAATATGGCAAAAAAGGATGGAGCCGTACCGGTCAAAGACACGGTTTATGTTACGGAGCAGAACGTGCAGGATTTTAAATATCTGGCCGATAAGGGAATCTTATTTCATGCTTGTATGGTGCCAAGTGATCCTGCAATCGATTTTATTACATTATTATAAGGAGCATATATTATGATTGGAATCATCGTTACGGGCCATGGAAACTTTGCTACGGGAATCAGCAGCGGACTTAAACTGCTTTTTGGTACCCCAGAGTATTTTGAACCTGTGGATTTCCCGGCTTTCTCTACGCCAGAAATACTTAGAAATAAAATTGAGGATTCCATACAGAATTTGAAAGAGTGTCAAACCATATTGGTTTTGTGCGATCTTGTTGGAGGAACTCCGTTTAATATTGCCAGTGAGATTAAGCTTAATACAGACAGAAACATTGAAGTGATCGGAGGCACTAATTTTCCTATGGCGCTGGAAGCGCTTATGGGACGTATGCAGGAGACAAACGAGGATTTTATTGAACATGTCATGGAGAGTGGACGCTGTCAGATAAAACGTTATATGGCAGTTGAGTCAGATGATACAGAGCTTGATGAGTAAGATTTCAAATTATAAATGAAACCTGTCAGATAATATAAAAGTAGAACGCGGACCGAAACTTTTTATAAAGAAAGTTTCGGTCCGCGTTCTATTTAGATATGACCTATCCGGGAATCGAACCCGGGTTTCCGCCGTGAGAGGGCGGCGTCTTAGCCGCTTGACCAATAGGCCGTTTGCCTGTCATCTCTGACAGCTCCATTATAATATCATAGGTATCCCTGTTTGTCTACACTTTTTTTGAAAAAATAAAAAATTGTCAAAATGAGATTTTCTATGTTATACTTTGCAATAGAAAAAAACGGAGGTTTAAGGTGAGGTATGGAACGAAAGAGTCGTAAAATACAGTATGATTATCTGCGTGTAATTGCAGTGATTGCAATTATTATGGTACACTCAATCCCTGCAGAAACAGCCAATAACAGGCAGTGGCTCTTTTTGGCAGCAATCCTGCCTGTGCTTTTGTCATTTGTAGGGATTTATTTTATGCTCAGCGGTCTGTTTCTGCTGGATCATGGAACAGAGAACATTCTGGCGTTTTATAAAAACCGGCTTTGTACGATAGTAATCCCTTTCGGATTCTATACGGGGGTCTATTACATTTATTATAAGGTATATCTGGGAGAGGATAAACTCTCAGTCTTTACCCACGTGAAGAACTGGTTTTTGGACTGGCTGACGGGATCTGTGCCTATGGCTCCCCATCTGTGGTTTATGTATGTGATTCTTGCTTTCTATTTGTGTGCCCCTTTTTTAGCCCGGATGCTCAGATGCATGAATGACCATGAGTTAAAGATTTTTCTGGTTATGATATTTATGATACAGAGCATTCAGGTCTATCTGCCGCCTCTTCATCTTTTAACGGAAGAAGCATTTCAGTATATGATATTTAAGGGCTGGCTGATTTACTTTGTGCTGGGCTATAGCTTAAAACGTTTATTTCATAACAGCCGGTATCTTCCGTTTGCGGCGGTGGGTCTTGCCGGGTTTGCTGTGACGATGTTTCAAAAGTGTTTTACTCCATTGTTTACACCGGGAATTCATGATATGGCCCCCACGATGA
This sequence comes from Clostridium boliviensis, assembly GCF_033342255.1. Lineage (NCBI taxonomy): Bacteria > Bacillati > Bacillota > Clostridia > Eubacteriales > Clostridiaceae > Clostridium > Clostridium boliviensis. Next base: position 15,109 of record NZ_JAWONS010000096.1, on the reverse strand, counting down.
TTGGGATGGCAGCATGTATTTTTATGTTTTTTGAGCAATACGCAGATGTTTCAATTCCAGGAATAACAAACGCTTTCGGACTTGTCAGCAGACACAGTTATTCTGTGTATCTCATTCATTATCTGGTATTAGGACAGTTATCCACGGCAATCGTGGAAAAAACTTGGATCAGACATTTTTATATTCCCAAAATTCTCTGTCTCACGGCACTGACATTTTTAATTTCTCTGGCTGTGTCCTGGCTGTTTGATGAAACGATACTGAAACTGTTGAAGAGAATTCCGGACTTCATATGGAAACAGGGAAAAGGAAGATAAAGGAGGTTTATGATGGCGAAGAAAAGCAGCTGTGAATATTGTATGTATTATCAATACAATGAAGAGTATGAATGTTATGAATGTGAGATAAATTTAGACGAGGATGAGATGATGCGTTTCTTAAGTGATACACATCAAAGCTGCCCTCATTTTAAATATGGTAACGAATACTCAGTCGTGAAGAAACAGATGTAAATATCCCCATAAAAAGGGAGGAGCCGGTATCCCCTGCGAGGAATACCGGCAATTATGAAAAAAATTCTTATCTCAAAGTATGTTGGCAACATCTTTTTCTGATGATTTCAGTATATCGGTAAATTATGAAGAGAGTTTGTCCGGCATGTAACAATATTGTGACCAGAATGTGAACAATAACAGGATAACGGCAAACTAGGATTCCTGAAAATGATAATTATCCAGAAGTTGGTTTTTCATGTTCCAAAGAGGTCTGGATAAGTCAACGTGAACCTCATGTGGATTTACCAGACGTCTTGATTCATCCCAGAGGGTATCCAGTTCTTTTTTACAGTATGCCTGAATCTCCATCACTGCAGGAGACTCATAGACACATGTTCCGCCTTTAAATACCGAAATCATTAAATCTCTCATGGTATAAGTGTTGGGTGCAAGATGGGTTTTCTTCCAGGTCTCAATAGGATCGAACAAAAGAAGAGACCGGTTTTCCTCATATGCTTCGCCCTCCAGACATATCAGATCTGCAATAATCTTGCCGGTTTCCCTGCTGTAAATCCGTTTAATTGCTTTGTTGCCAGGATTGGTGATCTTCTCTGCATTTTCTGAAAGCTTGATCTTAGGATTGAATTCCCCTGTCTTCCGATCCTGTACAGCCGCCAGTTTGTATACTCCCCCGAACGAAGGACAATCTTTGGACGTAATTAAATTTGTCCCAACTCCCCAGGAGTTAATGGCAGCGCCCTGAATTTTCAAACTGTTAATAAGCGTTTCGTCAAGGTCGTTGGATGCAGAAATTATAGCATCAGGAAAGCCTGCTTCCGTAAGCATTTTCCGTGCTTTTTTTGAAAGATAGGCGAGATCGCCGCTGTCTAAGCGGATTCCATAGCTGGTAAGAGGAATCTTCGCTTCTTTCATCTCCTGAAATACTTTAATGGCATTAGGAACACCGGATTTTAATGTATCATACGTATCCACAAGAAGTATACATGCTTTTGGATAAAGCTTTGCATAGCTGCGGAACGCCGTCAGTTCATCAGGGAAGCTCATGATCCAGCTGTGAGCATGGGTTCCCTTAACAGGAACATCAAACATCTTACCTGCGAGGACATTGGAGGTTCCAACACAGCCTCCGATCATGGCAGCACGGGCACCGTAGATTCCTGCATCAGGTCCCTGGGCGCGGCGCAGACCGAACTCCATGACACCGTCTCCCTCAGCGGCATATACCACGCGCGCAGTCTTTGTAGCAATTAAGCTCTGATGGTTTATGATGGTGAGAAGCGCCGTTTCTACCAGCTGGGCTTCCATGATGGGAGCGATGACTTTTACCAGAGGTTCTCGGGGGAATATGACTGTCCCTTCGGGTATGGCATAAATATCTCCGGAAAAACGAAAGTGAAGTAAGTATTCCAGAAAATCTTCTTCAAACAGTCCGGTAGATCTCAAATATTCAACATCTTCACTTTTGAATTCAAGCTCTTTGATATAATCAATTACCTGTTCCAGCCCAGCGCAGATCGCATACCCGTTTCCGCCAGGGTTGCTGCGGTAAAAGGCATCGAAGATTACGGTCTCGTTGGCATCTTTCTCTTTGAAGTAACCCTGCATCATGGTTAATTCATAGAGATCTGTTAATAAAGTTAAATTGCGCTGGCTCATATTTTGTCTCCTTTATACAAATCCTTTTCGCACATTATACCATATGTTTACAAAAAAACAATTACATTGACAAAAAAATAACGATATCGACAAAAAACAAATAAACAATTAAAATGTACGAATTAAACTGAATGTCAGAATAAACTCATAAAATTTAACAATTATAAAATAAAATATAAAATATTTATGAAATAACTTGCAAATTAAAGGGCGATGTTTTATAATAATATCATCTTCAAAAGATAAACACTTACACCTAATTTTTAAAATTATTTCTATAGAACAGCATCCAGAGAAGTAAATGAATAACCGAAAGAGAGGTATAAAATAACCTGTGGATGAAAACGCGTAGAGCGGGTATCGAATTAAGGAAAGAATTCGGTACCCGCTCTGTTTCTTTGCCTTTTTTAGAAGCAAAAGTGCTAATATTAGTACTCAATAGGTATAATTTTGGCAGTTGGGTTGAAATGGACAGGGAATGAATATAGAATGTAATCGTTTCGGGAAAGGAGGAGAACTATGTTTTTGATTGCTATTTGCGATGACAGCAGAAAAGACTCTGTCAGAATTGCAAAATTTGTAAAAAACTATATGAATTCCGTATCAATTCCATTTCAATTAATCATATTTAAATCTGGAGAAGAGCTCCTTAATTACGACGGGAAATTTGATTTGATATTTCTCGATATTGCATTGACCGGGATCAATGGAATACAGGTGGGTAAAACACTATGGGAAAAGAACAGGAATGTTAAAGTTATCTATACCACAAGTTATAAGCAGTTTTGCAGACAGGCCGTTAATTATGTACATGCATTTGCTTTCCTGGAAAAACCTGTTACAAAGGTAACTGTGGAACGCCAGCTTCGGGAAATCATACAATACATACAGGAAGAGCATGGAAAAATTGAAATAGTTAATTTTGAAGTTTTAGAAGTGACAGAGGCGGGAGAGTTAGAGAGCCGGATAAAGAGTTTTGAAGTAAATGACATCTATTACTTTGAATATATCAATCGAAAAATAAAAATAAAACTTCAAAATGAAGAATATTTTTTTATTGATAAAATGAAAAATTTGACAGAAAAAATGCAAAAATACGATTTTGCTTCCTGTCATCAAAGCGTACTTGTAAATTTAAGACATATAAAAAATATCAAGGGCTATGAAATTTTACTTAATAACGGGGATAAGCTTCCTGTATCTCAGAAAAAGTCAGCTGATTTTAGAAAAAAACTGAATCAGTTCATACAAAATAATGTATAGGTGATCAGATGGATAATTATATAATACTTGCATTTGGAACCTTTATTTCCTGTATGATTAACACAATTATACTTTTTCAGTTTATAGAAGAAAGAAATGAAAGGCTTCTTGATAACCGCTTTCTATACCGTATTGTAAAAACAGGAGTATTTGTCATACTTGTCGCAATTAACGGGTTGGGGCTGCCTGTGGTCAATCTGTTAAGCTGGATTATACTGTTTAATGTGATAAATCATACATTGTATCATAACAGCAATAGAAAATTAATATACAGGCTCTTTGAAATACCAGTTCTTGTGTTGATATTATCATTCTGTGAAACGATTGGTGTGGAGATACTGGAATATGTACTTCTTAAATCTCAGATTCATGGGATTGCGCCAATTATGATAAAAAGTATGGAAATCACATTCTCCAAACTGGTTGTCCTGATCTTTTATTATATGGTGATAACGAAGCTATGGCGTGAGAATATTTCAGAAAAGTATACAAGAACCCAATGTTTAATCCAGATAATCATTATTTTGTTCAGCATGGCAAATCTGGCTGTAATCATAGTTGTTATTTCCAAAGCAACCAGTAAAACAGAACATATTCTAATTCTCATTAATATTGGCTGTATCCTGTTTGCAGATCTGTATTTCTTATATCTGGCAAGATTTGTAGAGGAGAACAACCAGCTTAAAGTTAAATTAAAGCTGTTAGAACAGCAGTCATTGCTGCAATTTGAATTTTATGAAGAACAGAAAGAGAAATATAATGAATCTATTAAAATACTCCATGATGTAAACAAGCATCTGAATATGATAGAGGTCATGTATCGGGCAAGAGAACATCAGACAGCATTTAACTATGCGCAGGAAATAAGTAAAATGCTGATTCCATTATCACTGGAGGATTATACTAATAATCCTATTTTAAATGTAATATTAAATGATAAGAAAAAGATTGCCAACTATCATAAAATTGATTTTAATCTGGTAATAGGAATTGTTGATCTTGCATTTATGGAGCCAATTGAAGTGACAACAATATTCGGAAATCTGCTGGATAATGCAATTGAAGCATGCGATGAAGTTCCAGAAGATAGATTTATTAAAATGAGGCTTGATAAATATAATGGGTTCACGGTGATTAATATTGCCAACAGTACTATGCCTGTTGAAAAGTGGCATCATGGTAAACCAGTTTCAAAGAAAGGGAAAAATCATGGAATCGGACTGTTAAATGTGGAACAAGTAATTAAGAAATACAATGGCTGTATGGTACTGGAGGAAAACTACAATATTTTCACCTGCAAAATCATCTTTAATTAAAACGCAACCTGACTGATTAAAAACCAGATCAGGCTGCGTTTTTTATTTGTTTCAGGTTTGAAACACTCAATATTTTGTAGATTATACATAAAAACTGTAATTTGTGCGACTTTTGTTGAAAAATAAAACAAGAAGTAGGAAAATGTGGCTGTAAAAAGATAAGGAACAGAAAGGAGTAAAAAAATATGAAAAAAGTAGCTTTAGTAACCCCTGCAAGAACTGCTGTTGGTTCCTTTAACGGTACACTTTCTTCCTTAAGCGCTTCGGAACTGGGAACTGCTGTTATACGGTCTTGTCTTGACCAAAGTAAACTGGAGGGATCTCTTCTTGATGCTGTATATCTGGGAAATGTGCTTCAGTCAGGTTCTGGACAAAATCCTGCCAGACAGGCAGCATTCCATGCTGGAATACCGGTGGAAGTCCCCGCGTCTACTGTGAACACCGTCTGTGGTTCCGGACTTCATACCGTTGCGCTGGCCTGTGATTCTATTATGGCAGAGCAGAGCAGACTTATATTAGCCGGAGGCATGGAGAGCATGACCAATGCACCTTTTCTCCTGCGAAAAGCAAGAAACGGCTACCGGCTTGGAAATGGAGAACTGGTGGACAGTCTGGTGTCGGACGCACTTACGTGTGCGATACATAATAACCATATGGGAATCACTGCGGAAAATGTGGCAAAAAAATATAACGTGTCCAGACTTGAGCAGGATGAGTTTTCCTATAACAGTCACAGAAAGGCAGCAGAGGCAGGAAATGCCAAGCTTTTTGATCAGCAGATTGTACCAATAACAGTAAAAAAGAAAAAAGAGGAAATCTGTTTCTCCGCGGATGAACATATCAGGATGGATACCACCAGGGATAAGCTTTCACAATTAAGGACTGTATTTCAATCAGATGGAACCGTTACAGCCGGAAATGCTTCTCCAATCAGTGACGGTGCAGCTGCCATGCTCGTCGCATCAGAAGATGCATGCAAAGAGTATGACTTAAAGCCAATGGCTTATATCAAAGGATATTCACTGGTAGGAGTTGATCCTGCGTATATGGGGATTGGCCCTGTAAAGGCTGTTTCCACACTTTTGAAAAAGCAGGGATTATCCATGCATGATATTGATCTGCTGGAGTTAAATGAAGCATTTGCGGCACAGTCAGTAGCAGTGACAAGAGAACTTGGAGTTGATATGGAAAAGGTGAATGTGAATGGCGGGGCAATAGCCATCGGTCATCCTCTTGGAGCCAGTGGTGCCAGGATACTGGTCACTCTGGTGCATGAGATGGTGCGAAGATCCTCCCACTATGGTATAGCAGCACTGTGTATCGGCGGAGGTATGGGAATTGCCATGCTGGTAGAAAATGCCTGTAATTAAAATGTTTTTCATATAGAAAGGAAGATGTTTATGAAGGAAGAAGAGATTCTTTTACTGCAATCGATGCCTGCCGCAAGTGCCAGCTATGGACGCCCTCCATGCCGCTTTATAAACCGGGAATATTTCACCGTCAGTTATGAATCAGACCCGGGGCTGATCCGTAAGGCTGTACCGGAACCACTTGAGCCGGATGGAAGTAATCGGGTGCTGTATGAATGGATCTGTATGCCGGATTCATCCGGACTTGGCGTTTATGAAGAAAGCGGGATTGTCATTCCCTGCACATTCAATGGTAAAGCCTGTAATTTTACCGCACAGATGTATTTAAATAACGGTCCTGCCATACTTGCAGGGCGTGAAATATGGGGATTTCCAAAGAAGTGGGGACAGCCCCATCTCAGGGTGGAAGATACTGAGACATTAACCGGAACTTTAACATACAACAACATCCTTGTGGCAATGGGAACCATGCCGTTTAAATACCATCCCCTTGATAAAATAGAAGTAGCACAGAATCTGGGGAAAACACAGGTTAATTTAAAGCTGATTCCGGATGCGGACGGCAGCCCGAAGATTGCCCAGCTTGTGGCGTATCATCTGGAAGATATCCTTTTAAAGGAAGCCTGGTCTGGTCCTGCAAGAATTCATTTAATTCCCCATGTCAATGCGCCGGTAGCAGATCTGCCGGTCAGAGCCTGCCTGGGGGGAACCCATATTGTAGCAGATCTGACCTTACCCTATGGAAGCGTGATCTATGATTATCTGAATGAAGAAAGGAGGAAGTAAGATATGAAAAGCAAGTTGCTATCAGCCGAAGAGGCGGTGAGAATAGTCAAGTCCGGTGACTCGGTCATGGTCGGTGGATTTCTCGCAGGTGGTCATCCGGAAAAACTGGTGAATGCGCTTTTAAACACCAGTACTGCCAGAGACCTTACCATTATATCCAATGACACAGGTACAAAGGAATTATCCATCTATCAGTTGGTAAAAAGCGGGCGTGTAAATCGGATTTTTGCCTCTTATATTGGTTCCAATCCGGAAACAGGAAGACTCATGATGTCTGGAGAAGCCCGGGTGCAGCTATTTCCCCAGGGCACCCTTGCTGAAAAAATACGCGCGGGCGGTGCTGGTCTTGGGGGTGTATTAACGCCGGTCGGTTTAGGTACAGTGGTAGAAGAAGGAAAGAGAAAGATAGAGATTGGTAACAAAAACTATCTGCTTGAAATGCCTCTCAAGGCGAATGTTGCGTTTATTAAGGCACAAAAAGCGGATGAGACCGGAAATCTCATCATTAACGGTTCTTCCCGAAACTTTAATGTTGTAATGGCAACAGCTGCAGATTATGTAATTGCAGAAGTGGATGAATACGTAAAGGCGGGGGAAATTGATCCGAATTTCGTGACGGTTCCCGGAATTTTTATCAATAGCATAGTAAAGGTGGGCCGGTGAGAATGAATAAAAGAGAATTGATTGTAAAGAGAATTGCAAAGGAACTAAAAGACGGAGATGTAGTAAATCTTGGAGTCGGGATGCCGACTATGGTTGCCAACTACATTCCGGATGATATACATATTATGCTGCAGGCGGAAAACGGTATCCTGGGCGTGGGTCCCAATGCCGGACAGGAGGCAGAAAACCTGGATTGCATTGATGCAGGCGGAAATTATGTAACAACTGTAAAAGGCGCCAGCTATTTTGACAGTTCATTTTCATTTTGTATCATTCGGGGAGGCCACGTAGATGTCACCGTTCTGGGTGCACTGGAGGTTGATGAGAAAGGCGATGTGGCAAACTGGATGATTCCCGGAAAAAAAGTGCCTGGAATGGGAGGTGCCATGGACCTTGTGGTAGGCGCGAAAAAGGTGATTTTAGCCATGGAGCATGTAAACAAAGACGGAGCTCCCAAGATACTGAAAAAATGCAGACTTCCATTAACTGCCGTTCATGTGGTAAAGACCATTGTTACGGATATGGCTGTCATGGATGTTGACCCGGACAAAGGACTTGTGTTAAAGGAAATCGCTCCTGGCCTGACAGTAGAAGATGTCCAGAATGCAACAGAGGCCCGTCTTAACGTATCACCGGACTTAAAGGTGATTCATGTATAAAATTCAGTACCTGTTTCCATGACTGTATAATCCGTAAAAAACAGTCATATAGTGATAAAAATAATAAGAAGAAAGAAGGCAATACTATGAAACAAGAATTAAAAAAATTAACTTATAAAATCGCATCAGGTATTTTATTAAACTCCGCAAAAAAAGAAGTTAACAGCTCCTGCTTTTTTATCGGCTATCAGCCTGAAATACCAGACACAGCTAAGAAATTAAGGAAATTCTAAGGCGAAAATTGAGATGATAAGAGTGGAAGAAGCGTTTGTGAAAAAACTGGTATCTAATGAAATTATCTCCTGCAGTGAGGCAGATATCTATAAATTCGGAATGGAGTGTTTCCTGTTAAAAATTATTCATTGTGTTTCGTATTTTATCATTGCTGCCTGTTTTCAGATGGTGCCCGAATTAATCGTCATAGGCAGTATCTTAATCCCGTTAAGAAGAAATGCAGGCGGGTATCATGCAAGGAGTAAAACAGGCTGTTATCTGTTTTCCTGCTGTTACATAGCGATACTGCTCTTTTTGTCTGAAGCTGCAATCCGTCCATTGTTCTGGTGGGGAGCACTTACCATTGCAGATGCAGTTCTCTATTTCAAGAGTCCTGCAGATAATGAAAATAAAAGACTGGACAAGGCAGAGGTGGAATACTTCCGAAAAAAAACCAGATATCTGCTGATTGGGGCAAATGCAGCCTGTATGGCATTGACTGCACTAGGCTTCTGTCACATAGGAAATCTTTTTCAGTGCGCAGTCTGCGCAGCGGCATTCCTGCTGGTGCTCCATGATCTGCAGGAGGCAGCGGTCCGGTTTTTATAAAGAAATGCGCGAAAGGAGGGGCTGTCCTCCTTTGGCGCATTTTTCTAAACCAGTAAGCAGTGGAAGGAGAAAACAAAAATAACCTTGACATTTCTTTTTCTGATCCCTATAATTAGTAGACATATAAGGTGTTAACCTCCTTATAATAGAAGAAAGACTTTGATGGAGACAGTAGGACCGTACGAAATTGACAGAGAGCCGGGGAGGGTGGAAACCTGGTGAGAGTATGATGGATCCGAACATCACTCCGGAGTTTCCGGCTGAATACATTTTAGTAGGTCAGGACGTAGTTTCTGCGTTAAAGAATAGCATATGTTTGTATGCGGTATTAGGTGGTATAACGAAGAATGAGAGCAGCCTTCGTCCTGATTACAGGATGGAGGTTTTTTGATTAAAATCAAATGGAGGTTATGAAGATGTACAAAAAAGTCCCTACAGATTTAAATTTTGTGGAGAGAGAAAAGGAAATTGAAAAGTTTTGGGAGGAGCATGATGTATTCCAGAAGAGTATGGATAACCGAAAGGAAGCAGAAACCTATACCTTCTATGACGGACCGCCAACTGCCAATGGTAAGCCCCACATCGGTCATGTATTAACCCGTGTTATTAAGGATATGATTCCCAGATACCGCACCATGAAAGGGTATGATGTACCCCGTAAAGCAGGCTGGGATACCCACGGACTGCCGGTAGAACTGGAAGTAGAAAAGAAGCTGGGACTTGACGGCAAAGAACAGATAGAAGAATATGGTCTCGAGCCATTTATCAAATACTGCAAGGAAAGTGTGTGGCAGTATAAGGGCATGTGGGAAGATTTTTCTAAGACAGTCGGCTTCTGGGCAGATATGGACGATCCCTATGTTACCTATGATAACAATTTTATTGAATCCGAATGGTGGGCATTAAAGCAGATCTGGGAGAAAGGGCTTTTATACAAAGGCTTTAAAATCGTTCCCTATTGCCCCCGCTGCGGAACTCCTTTATCCAGTCATGAGGTTGCCCAGGGATATAAAGATGTAAAAGAGCGCTCTGCAATTGTAAGATTTAAGGTGAAAAACGAGGATGCATTTATTCTTGCATGGACCACAACACCATGGACACTTCCTTCCAACGTGGGACTTTGTGTCAATCCATCCGAAACTTATGTTAAGGTACAAAGCGGTGATTATACCTATTATATGGCAGAGGCTCTCTGCGGGAAAGTGCTGGGAGAAGACTTTAAGGTTTTAGAGAAATTTACTGGTAAAGATCTGGAATTTAAAGAATATGAGCCACTCTTTGATTTTGTAAAACCAAATAAAAAGGCATTCTATGTTACCTGTGACAATTATGTTACCTTAACAGACGGTACCGGCGTGGTTCATATTGCTCCTGCCTTTGGTGAAGATGACTCCAAGGTCGGAAGAAAATACGATCTTCCTTTTGTGCAGCTGGTAAATGGTGCAGGTGAGATGACAGAAGAGACCAAATGGGCAGGTACATTCTGTAAGAAAGCAGATCCGCTGATTTTAACAGACTTAGAAGAGAGAGGATTGCTGTTTGCAGCTCCGGTATTTGAGCACAGCTACCCCCACTGCTGGAGATGTGATACTCCGCTCATCTACTACGCAAGAGAGTCCTGGTTCATCAAGATGACGGCTGTAAAGGACGACTTAATCCGCAACAACAATACCATTAACTGGATACCGGAGAGTATTGGAAAAGGCCGTTTCGGCGACTGGCTGGAGAATGTTCAGGACTGGGGGATCAGCAGGAACCGTTATTGGGGAACTCCTTTAAATGTGTGGGAATGTGAATGCGGCCATCAGCATTCCATCGGCAGTATTGAAGAATTAAAGAGTATGTCTGACAACTGCCCGGATGACATTGAGCTTCACCGTCCTTATATCGACGCAGTTACCATTACCTGTCCGGAGTGCGGCAAACAGATGAAGCGTGTGCCGGAAGTAATTGACTGCTGGTTTGATTCAGGTTCCATGCCTTTTGCACAGCATCATTACCCATTTGAAAACAAGGATTTATTTGAGAAGCAGTTCCCGGCAGATTTTATCTCTGAAGCGGTGGATCAGACAAGAGGCTGGTTTTACTCCCTTCTTGCCATCTCAACCCTGATTTTCAATCAGGCACCTTATAAGAATGTAATCGTACTGGGTCATGTACAGGATGAGAACGGACAGAAGATGAGTAAATCCAAAGGCAATGCCGTGGATCCATTTGAAGCACTGGAAACCTACGGGGCTGATGCCATCCGCTGGTACTTCTACGTAAACAGTGCACCATGGCTTCCAAACCGGTTCCATGGGAAGGCAGTTATGGAAGGACAGCGTAAATTCATGGGAACTTTGTGGAACACATATGCATTCTTTGTGCTCTACGGAAATATTGATGATTTTGACCCGACAAAATACGAACTTGATTATGAAAAGCTGCCGGTTATGGATAAATGGCTTTTATCCAAATTAAACAGCCTGATAAAACAGGTGGATTCTTATCTTGGCAATTATCAGATTCCGGAATCTGCAAGAGCGCTGCAGGAATTTGTGGATGACATGAGCAACTGGTATGTGCGCAGAAGCAGAGAGCGTTTCTGGGCAAAAGGTATGGAGCAGGATAAGATCAATGCCTATATGACTCTTTATACTGCGCTCGTTAATGTAAGCAGGATTGCAGCTCCTCTCATTCCGTTTATGACGGAGCAGATTTATCAGAATCTGGTCTGCAGTGTGGACAGCTCCGCTCCGGAAAGCATTCATCTGTGTGATTATCCGGTGGCAGAAGAGACTTTTATTGACAAACAGCTGGAAGTAGATATGGATGAGGTTTTAAAAATAGTAGTTATGGGCCGTGCAGCCAGAAATACTGCCAATATTAAGAACCGCCAGCCAATTGGCCAGATGTTTGTAAAGGCTCCCCATGTACTTCCTGTATTTTATCAGGAGATCATAGAAGAAGAGCTGAATGTAAAAGCAGTTGTATTTAAAGATGATGTAAGAGATTTCACATCTTACAGCTTTAAACCGCAGTTAAAGACCGTTGGTCCGAAATACGGAAAACAGCTGGGAAGCATTAAGAAAGCTCTGGCAGAGATCAATGGCAATGAGGCAATGGACACACTGAACCAAAAAGGTGCTCTTACCTTTACGTTTGATGGAACTGATGTGGTGCTTACAAAAGAAGATTTACTCATTGACACAGCGCAGATGGAAGGATATGTATCAGAGGGAGACAACAGCATTACGGTTGTACTTGATACCAATTTAACACCGGAGCTTTTAGCAGAAGGATTTGTGCGGGAGCTGATCAGCAAGATACAGACGATGCGTAAGGAAGCCGGATTTGAGGTTACTGACCATATTACGGTTTACAGCAAAGACAATGAGAAAATCGAGAGTATTTTAAAGGCTCATGAAAAAGACGTTAAGAACGAGGTGCTTGCAGACGATATCATATTAAACAAAGCCGCAGGCTATGTGAAAGAATGGAGCATTAACGGCGAGAATGTAACCTTAGGCGTGGAAAAGATCCAGTAGACAGTCAGGAGGTCTTGTGGAATGAGCATGGGATTTGATAAGGAAACCTTTAAAAAGAGTGTTTTGTTTAACATGAAGAACGTGTTTCGTAAAACAGTAGATGAGGCAACGAAGGAACAGATGTACCAGGCAGTCGCCTATGCAGTGAAGGACGTGATCATAGATGAATGGATCGCAACCCACAAAGAGTACGAGAAACAGGATGTGAAAACTCTGTATTACCTGTCCATGGAGTTTTTAATGGGCCGTGCTCTTGGCAACAGCATCATAAGTTTCATGGCACTGCCGGATGTGAAGGAAGTGTTAGAGGAACTTGGGTTTGACTTAAATGCAATTGAAGACCAGGAGCCGGATCCGGCTCTTGGTAACGGAGGGCTTGGCCGCCTTGCGGCATGCTTTCTTGATTCACTGGCAACATTGGGGTATCCGGCTTATGGCTGCGGAATCCGCTATCGTTACGGCATGTTTAAACAGAAGATCGAGAACGGTTACCAGGTGGAGATCCCAGATGACTGGCTGAAAAACGGATATCCCTTTGAGGTCCGGAGGGCAGAATATGCCACAGAGGTCAAATTTGGCGGATATGTGAAGGTGGTCTGGGAGAACGGAAAGGAACGTTTTGTACAGGAAGGCTGTCAGTCGGTTCTTGCAGTTCCTTACGACATACCGATTATCGGATATGGTAATAATGTGGTAAATACCCTGCGCATCTGGGATGCCCAGGCCATTAATACCTTCAGTCTGGATTCTTTTGATAAAGGGGACTATCAAAAGGCAGTGGAACAGGAGAACTTAGCGAAAACCATTGTTGAAGTCCTCTATCCCAACGATAATCATTACGCAGGCAAAGAACTGCGCTTAAAACAGCAGTATTTCTTTATCTCTGCAAGTGTGCAGAGAGCAGTTTTAAAGTACTTGGAAAACCACGATGATATTCATAAATTCTACGAGAAAAACGTATTTCAGTTAAATGACACCCACCCGACGGTAGCTGTACCGGAGCTGATGCGCATTCTCCTTGACGATTATGGGCTGAGCTGGGAAGAGGCGTGGGAGATCACCACAAAGACCTGTGCTTATACCAACCACACCATTATGTCAGAGGCTCTGGAAAAATGGCCCATCGAGCTGTTTTCCAGACTTCTTCCCAGGATTTATCAGATCGTGGAAGAGATTAACCGTCGCTTTCAGCTAAAGATTGGCGAAATGTATCCTGGAAACCAGGATAAAGTTCGAAAAATGGCCATTGTTTATGACGGTCAGGTACGGATGGCCAATCTTGCCATTGTAGGAGGCTTTTCTGTTAACGGTGTAGCCAGACTTCATACCGAGATTCTAAAGAATCAGGAGCTGAAGGATTTCTATGAGATGATGCCGGAGAAGTTTAATAACAAAACCAATGGAATTACCCAGAGACGTTTTCTTCTCCATGGAAATCCGCTTTTATCAGAGTGGGTGACAAAGAAAATCGGTAATGAATGGATCACCAATCTGCCTCACATACATCGGTTGGCTGTCTATGCAGAGGACCCCAGATGTCAGCAGGAATTTATGGATATTAAATACCAGAACAAGGTCCGGCTGGCCAGCTATATTAAGGAACATAACGGTATAGAGGTGGATCCCAGATCTATATTTGATGTGCAGGTGAAGCGTCTTCACGAGTACAAACGCCAGCTGATGAATATACTCCATGTAATGTATTTATACAATCAGCTGAAGGATAATCCCAATTTAGATATGATTCCCCGGACATTTATCTTTGGAGCCAAGGCTGCTGCCGGATACCGCAGGGCGAAGCTGACCATCAAGCTGATCAATTCCGTGGCAGAAGTGATTAATAACGACAGGAGCATCAGCGGAAAAATCAAGGTGGTTTTTATTGAAGACTATAAGGTGTCCAATGCAGAAATCATTTTTGCTGCCGCAGATGTCAGCGAGCAGATATCCACAGCCAGCAAGGAGGCATCTGGTACCGGAAACATGAAATTCATGTTAAACGGTGCTTTGACTCTGGGAACCATGGATGGCGCCAACGTGGAGATTGTGGAAGAAGTGGGAGCGGAGAATGCATTTATTTTCGGCATGTCTTCCGATGAAGTGATCCGTTATGAGCGGGAAGGCGGCTACGATCCCATGGAGATTTTCAACAATAACTATGAGATCCGCAGAGTTCTGATGCAGTTAATAAACGGCTATTATTCGCCTCAGGATCCGGAGCTGTTTCGTGATATCTATAATTCACTGCTTAATAACATAAGCAGTGACAGGGCAGATACGTACTTTATATTAAAGGATCTTCCTTCTTATGGGGAGGCCCAGAAACGGATTGACCAGGCATACAGGGATGAATCATGGTGGGCCAAAGCAGCTATTTTAAATGTAGCTAACAGTGGTAAATTCACATCAGACCGTACGATTACGGAGTATGTCAGAGATATCTGGCATTTGGAAAAAGTGAATGTAGAAATGTAGAATAAATGAACGTGACAGGAAAAGCGTTCCGGAAGTGATTCCGGAGCGCTTTTT
>NZ_JAWONS010000095.1:0-336 GCF_033342255.1 Clostridium boliviensis | reverse complement strand
TTGCCCACGTGTCCCGGGAATTGGCCAAGATGATCGCCCGGGACGGGGAAGGGGCGACCCGGCTGGTGGAGGTGCGGGTGACGGGGGCCGCCTCCCTCGACATGGCCCGGCGGGTGGCCAAGGGCGTAGCCGGTTCCAACCTGGTCAAGTCGGCGGTTTACGGGGCAGACGCCAACTGGGGAAGGGTTTTTTGCGCCATCGGTTACGCCGACCCGGGTGTGCGAACCGAGGCCGTCGACCTGTACATCGGGGAGACGCCGGTGGTCCGGGAGAGCCGGCCCGTCTCCTTCGACGAGGAGCAGGTGCAGGCCCATATGAAAGAGGAGACGGTGAACC
>NZ_JAWONS010000094.1:0-257 GCF_033342255.1 Clostridium boliviensis | reverse complement strand
ATCGGGTCAACCGCATGAATCCCAACAAGCACGCCGGCATGATCTACGCCAGCAACCTTTGCACCGAGATCGCCCAAAATATGTCGCCCACCGTTCAATACGAGGAAACGATCGACGGGGACACCATCATCACCTACAAGAAAGCGGGGGATTTCGTCGTCTGCAACCTGTCCTCGATCAATCTGGGAAAAGCGGTTCCGGATGGCGTCCTGGAGCGTCTGATCCCCATCCAGGTGCGAATGCTGGACAACGTGATC
>NZ_JAWONS010000093.1:0-526 GCF_033342255.1 Clostridium boliviensis | reverse complement strand
ATCCATGGACACCGTGCAGGTGATCATCCGGCTGAAGGAACCCTTGGCAATCCCTACGTCATTCAGGGCAATGCTCGTTTCCATCACGCGACCGTCGCGGATCACCTCGGCGTCGAGCATCATCCGTTCTTCGACGATGTAATCGCCGGCAAGGACCCGCTCCACGGCACTGGCCAAACTGTCCGGCTCCGCTTCCGATAAAAAGCCGAGGTGCCCCAGATTAAACCCCAGGATGGGCACCCGGGATTTGGCGAAATGCCGGGCAATCCCCAGGAGCGTCCCGTCTCCGCCGAGGACGAATACCATATCGACGCGCTCGGGAAATTGATCCAGGGGAAGTCCCAGCTCGGGGCGATCCATTTCTGCCGCGATGTCCGGCTCCAGAAACACCTCCGCCCCCCGTTCCTCGATCAACCACACCAGCTGGCGCGCCACCACCCGCGCTTTCGGCTTTCCTTTGTTGACGGAGATCCCGATTCGGCTCAATGGCTCCCCACCCCATCCAAATGTCCGTTTCACCGAAAAA
>NZ_JAWONS010000092.1:0-512 GCF_033342255.1 Clostridium boliviensis | reverse complement strand
GTGGAAAATCCCGTACTGGGTGTGGGACATCAGCCGGCCGAGGGCTTGAAGCACCTCCGGATGCCCGACCACGTATCCGATGCGGCATCCGGCCATGTTGAAGGTCTTGGAGAAGGAATTGAACTCGACACCGACCTCCTTCGCCCCCGGGACGGACAGAAAGCTGACCGCCCGCCGCCCGTCGAAGACCAGCTCGGAGTAGGTAAAGTCGTGGACGATGAGAATATCATGCCTTTTGGCAAAGCGGACCAGCTCCTCGAAAAAGGCGTGATCCGCCATCGCGGTGACCGGATTGCCGGGGTAATTGAGGATCATCATTTTGGCCCGCCCGAGAACCGCTTCGGGAATTGCCTCCAGCCGGGGCAAAAACCCGTTTTCCTCCTCCAGGGGCATCGGATGGGGAACCCCGCCGGCAATTTTCACGCTCGCCTCGTAGACGGGGTAGCCGGGATCGGGAACGAGGACGACATCGCCGGGATCGATCACCGTCATGGCCAGATGGGCCAACCCGT
>NZ_JAWONS010000091.1:0-1504 GCF_033342255.1 Clostridium boliviensis | reverse complement strand
GATTTTCGACTATGGAAAGAAAACCATCCGGGAGTTTGAAAAACAAGCGGACCATACCGGGCATCCGGTCGAACCCCTCAATTGCAAAGCTTGCGGGGATCAATATAGCCCCGAATATGTTATTTACCACGATATGATCCAGAACGCGGAGATCGGGCGCATCAAAATCCCATACGGAAACGAAATGGACCATGAGACATACCAACTGATGCAAAAAGGCCACGACAAGCGGTATGAAATCTTTCAGGAGCAGGAAGAGTATTTTTGGGAAGCTTTCTGCAAATTCGCCCTGTCCCACTGGCCGAAAATCCTTCAGGAACTCCGGCGGGAGGAGATTGAAGCTGGACTTTCGGAGCTCGAACTCCCCCTTCCCGAAAAACGAAGCGAGACCGGATTAAGGCGGGAAGTGGCCCGGAAAGTCACCTCCGATGAGGACAAGGCGAGGTTCTGGCGAGCAGCCAATCATGAGTTTATCTACAAGCACATTCTCGACATCGGGCCTTTGGCCTGGCAACCCCAAAAGGATGCGGCATGGTACGGAGCAAATCGGGTCCGGTTTGTTCTCCTTCATTTCCCCATTGGTGAAGACCTCGAACCTTTGCGGACCGAGTACATCGGCCGGATCGTCAAGAAGGAAAAAGGGGATAATGCCTTTCTGTTTCGGCGCATTTCCCAACTTACCGATGAACTCAGCCGCCTCCGAAGGAAGAACACCGACTTTTTCCACCAGATCGAACAGCTGAAGCGGGAAATCGCGACACGGGACCAGAAAATCCATGCACTCTCCACTGCACTTCGGGAAGCAAAGGAAAACGTTCCGACCGGAAAGAGACACCCCGACGACATCCGGAAGATCCGGGAACTGAAGTCCTTCATCGGTGAACTCCTTGGGGAAATCCGAAGGCTTTCATCCCTGCTCCCTCAAGAAAAGCCACCTGATGTGCAAGAAATTGAACCCATCGCCCCAGAAGAGGAGCCCCCGGATAAGCCCGTCCCGCTGGACATCCTTCACGGCAAGACCATTGGAGTGATCGGAGGAATTCGAAGCCAGCAGGTGGAGAAGGAGGGCATCCGGATCCTCACTCATCACGGAGACAAACTTGACCCGGCATTTTATCAAACACTGGAGCAGGCCGATATTGTGGTTGTCATCCCGCGACTTGTCTCCCACGCCGGCATGTGGGAGGCCAAAGCCCATGCCATTGATCGGGACAAGCCGATTGTTTTCGAACGGGCTATCAACTTAGACCGTATTTTGGAAAGCGTCGCCCAAAAACAAAAAGAGCAACCTGTCCAAGGAGGCTCATGATATGGTTAAAATCCCTTATGCCAAAAACCAAAACGGGGAAAAGGTTTTCGTGGAAGACGCAAATAAAAAGGACACCTATACCTGTCTGGAATGCGGTCAGCCCTTGATTTTGAGAGCCGGAGAATACGTGGTCAAACACTTCGCTCATTTCCGAGCCAAGAAACTTTGCCCGCTTTTGACTCGAAAAGAACAAAC
>NZ_JAWONS010000090.1:0-30454 GCF_033342255.1 Clostridium boliviensis | reverse complement strand
ATATAATTTTTAATAAACAGGAGGTATGAGCAGTATGAAGTCAAAGGGTATGCATAAGTTCCTGGCTGAGAATGCAGGATTCTTTTTTGTTCTGCCATGGCTGATTGGATTTATACTTTTTAAGGTTTATCCATTCGCTTCTTCATTGTACTATAGCTTTACAAATTATGATCTGTTCAGAGGCATTACAAAAACAGGTATGTTGAACTATAATAAGATTTTCACAGATACTGATATTGTCAGAGCATTTCTGGTTACTTTTAAATATGCGATTTTTGACGTTCCTTTAAAACTCACCTTCGCATTGTTTATTGCTTATATTCTGAACTTTAAATTAAAGGGTGTTAATTTTTTCAGAACTGCTTATTACATTCCCTCCATTTTAGGAGGCTCCATTGCTATCGCTATATTATGGAGAGCCGTATTTAATACTGACGGTCTGATCAATGCTGTAATCGGCGCGTTCGGCGGAGAAAAAATTAACTGGATGGCGTCTGCTAACGGAGCTTTGGCAGTTATCGTACTGCTGCGTGTCTGGCAGTTTGGTTCAGCCATGGTTATTTTCCTTGCAGCCTTAAAGGGAGTATCAGAAGATCTGTATGAAGCTGCCTCCATTGACGGAGCAGGAAAATGGACTCAGTTCTTTAAGATTACCGTTCCTTTAATTACACCGGTTATTTTCTATAACCTGATTACTCAGTTATGTCAGGCATTCCAGGAATTCAACGGACCATTCCTTGTAACAAAGGGAGGACCAAACGGTGCTACTACACTGATTTCCATTCTTATTTACAACAATGCATTCCTTCGTCATAAGATGGGTATGGCAAGTGCCCAGGCATGGATTCTGTTTTTAATTGTCATGACATTTACTGCAGTGGCATTTGTAAGCCAGAAAAAATGGGTTTATTACTCAGATGAAGACGGGAGGTAAATGACATGACGAAAGAGACTAAAACAAAAATCAGCACCTTTATCCGTTATCTGCTTCTTATCTTTGTCGGGTTAATTATGGTATATCCACTGATCTGGATGGCAGGTGCAACGTTTAAGACAAACTCAGAGATATTTACAAGTGCATGGTTCTGGCCGAAGAATCCGGTAACGGATGGTTATGCCAATGCCTTTGTAGATTACGGCGGTAAGATCAACCTGATTAAATCTATTTTAAATACTTATAAAATTGTAGTTCCCAAGGTTATCTTCACAGTATTTTCAGCTACCCTTACAGCTTACGGCTTCGGACGATTCGAATTTAAGGGAAAAGGACTCCTTTTTTCTCTTATGATTTCAACTCTGTTCCTTCCGCAGGTAGTTTTAAATGCACCTCAGTACATTATGTTTAATAACTGGGGCTGGACCAATTCCTATCTTCCTCTTATAATCCCTGCATTATTTGCAGGTGACACATACTTCTTATTCATGCTGGTCCAGTTTTTAAGGGGTGTGCCAAAGGAGCTGGAAGAGGCAGCTAAGATTGATGGCTGTAATTCACTTAAAACATTATGGTATGTAATTGTTCCCATGTTAAAGCCGGCATTGGTATCCGTTGCGCTGTTCCAGTTTATGTGGACTTCCAATGACTTTATGGGACCTCTTATTTATGTTTCCGATATGCCGAAATATACAAACTCCATTTACTTACGTATGTCAATGGACGGCGATGTAGGATTTCAGTGGAACAGAATTCTGGCGATGTCACTTATCTCCATTATTCCTTCTCTGATTGTATTCTTCTGTGCGCAGGATGCATTTATTGATGGTATTGCTGCAGGCGGAGTAAAAGGTTAATAAAAAAAGAGGGCGTGGTATGCAATTGCTGCGCTCTTTTTCAATAGAAAAAACAGGTGAGGTTTAACAGTATGGAATTAAGAGTTGTATTTCAGACAGCGCGTTCTGTAACCATTGAGACAATCACGGAAACAATCTATGAATTTGAAACTCCAGGTAAGATTTTAGTAAACGGAGAAAGCCGGGGGGAGACAAACCAGGTGGTATTTACTTTGTTTGACTTAAAACCGGATATGGATTATAATATTTCTCTGGAAAGAAATGGAGAAAGAGCAGAAACCAGCTTTCATACGGATTATGAATTTGTTACGATCAATGTCAGGGAGGTTGGTGCTCGTGGGGATGGTATTTACAATGACACCGCCTTCATTCAGGCTGCAATCATGGCTTGCCCGAAAGACGGGAGAGTGCTGATACCTGCAGGATCATACAAAATTACAAGTCTCTTTTTAAAGAGTCATATAAAGATTGAACTTTCAGAGGGAGCACAGCTTCTTGCAGAGACGGACCGTTATCAGTATCCGAAGTTTCCAGGTATGATCGAAAGCTATGATGAGAACGAGGATTATAATCTGGGAACCTGGGAGGGCAACCCCCTGCCTATGTTTGCAGGCATCATTACCGGCATCGATGTGGAAGATGTGGTAATCTACGGAAGAGGAACTTTAAACGGTCAGGCATCCTTTGATAACTGGTGGGATAACGTAAGAGTGATGAAGGGAGCTTTCCGCCCCCGCATGGTATTCTTAGAAAGATGCAGGCAGATTACCCTTCAGGGATTTTCGTTAAAGAACAGTCCTACCTGGGTTCTTCACCCTTACTTCAGCCAGGACTTGAAATTTTTGAATCTAAGCATCAGCAATCCGGCAGATTCCCCCAACACAGATGGGCTGGATCCGGAATCCTGCAAGGATGTGGAGATACTGGGACTTCATTTTTCCCTTGGAGATGACTGCATTGCCATCAAATCAGGTAAGATTTACATGGGACGCAGATATAAGACACCTTCTGAGAACATCACCATCCGTCAGTGTCTGATGGAAAACGGCCACGGAGCTGTTACCATAGGAAGTGAAGTGGGCGCAGGCGTGAAAAATATCCGGGTGGAGCGCTGTCTGTTCCGCCACACAGACAGAGGACTGAGGATTAAAACCAGGCGGGGAAGAGGTAAGGACTCTGTACTCACTGATATTTCCTTTGATCACATTGATATGGATCATGTGATGACTCCATTTGTAGTAAATGGCTTCTACTTCTGTGATCCGGATGGAAAATCAGACTATGTTCAGTGCAGGGAACTGCTTCCGGTTGACGACAGAACGCCTGAGATCGGCAGATTTAGTTTTACCAATATTAAGGCAGTTAATTGCCATGTGGCAGCCTCCTTTCTCTATGGTCTTCCGGAAAAGAAGATTGAACGCATTGAATTTAAGAATGTAGACCTCTCTTTTGCAAAAGAGGCGAAATCAGGAGCTCCCGCCATGTTAAACGGAGTGGGGCAGTGCAGCAAAAAAGGCTTTTGTATCAGCAATGTGGACACCCTGATCTGTGAAAATGTGCATATTTCCGGACAGGAAGGAGAAGCATTTGAATTAACCAATATCAATCATTACGAAACGATTTAAAGGAGAAGAGTACTATGCAGATTGGAATTCGATTACACGATGTGGCACCAGGAACCATTGAGGAACGTTTAAAAATAGCCGGCGAACAGGGATTTTCCTGTGTGCACCTGGCTCTGACAAAGACAATTGAAGAACATTCGGTGGATAATTCCGCCTTAACACCGGGATTTGCTGCTTATCTGCGAAACAAATTTGCAGAGTATCATATGGACATCGCTGTTTTAGGCTGCTATTTAAACCTGGCACATCCAGATCCGGAAGAGATTAAGAAGATCCAGGAACGTTATTTCGCCCACCTTCGTTTTGCATCCATCTTAGGCTGCAGCGTAGTGGGAACGGAGACAGGCAACCCTAATCCAGAATACCGTTATGAGCCTGCATCCCATACAGAAGAAGCACTTCAGACGTTTATTACGAATTTCCGTCCGGTAGTGGAATGTGCAGAGAAATTCGGTGTAATCATGGCGATCGAACCGGTATGGAGCCATATCGTATATGATTCCAAGCAGGCTCTTAAGGTATTAAAAGCAATTAACTCCCCGAATTTAAGAATCATTCTGGATCCGGTTAATTTACTGTCTGTGGAGAACAGCGGCGAGTATGACAAGGTGATCAAAGAAGCGATTGAGGATCTGGGAGAGTATACCGATGTTCTTCATATGAAAGATTTTGTGATTGAAGGCGATAAGGTAGTTTCCGGAGCACCTGGAACCGGAGTTATGAAATATGATACCATTTTGAATTTTGCAAAGAAAGAAAAGCCTTATATTCAGATGACAATCGAGGACAGTACTCCGGATAATGCAGAATGGTCAAGAAAATTTCTTGAAAATTACAGCTGCAAATAAGCAGAAATTTCTGATATAAAACGTCATATACGGATTTAAATATAAAAAGAGCTTTGACTGGTTTTTGATGTTAAACCAGATCAAAGCTCTTTCTAATTCCCTGATTATAAGCAATCCTTCATAACTGCGTAAGCGCCTTTTTCTTCGATATCTTTTAAATATCCGCTGACAGCTTCTTCAAAGCCTTCAATGGCTGTTAAATCTTCGCCCCAGAAATCTGTATTTGTGCAGACAGAGTGGGTTAGAGCAGCAGCGTCCTCATCTTTGTGGTCATAGAAGAACTGAAGAATCTGTTTGTCGTCTTTTACTGTATACGTATCACCAGCAGGGCGCATAGCGGTCAGACCGTCCTCTGTCAGTGTTGTTCCATGATAGAATGCAATATAGAATGCAAAGGAAGCGGTAATGCAGCTTGGAAGTGCATGATTCTTCTCAATATAACCCTTTAAAGACGGCATCACGCGTGCTTTCCACTTGGAGGTGGAGTTTAAGGAAATAGCTAACAGCGCATGGTCAATAAATGGGTTTTTGAAACGCTCTGTTACAGAAGCTGCAAAGCTCTTTAATTCTTCTTCCGGAAGAGTTAAGGTAGGAATGATTTCATCGTAAATGGTCTTGTTCATGAAACCGCAGATCACTTCATCATCCATACAGTTGCGGACAATATCCTGACCAGCCAGGTAAGCACCTAATACAAAAGAGGTATGGGCACCGTTTAAGATACGAACCTTTCTCTGCTTGTATGGCTTGTGATCTTCGCAGATAATAACAGGAAGACCGGCCTCTTCAAATGGAAGTTCTTTCTTTAAGCTGTCCGGTCCCTCGATTACCCAGAAGCCAAATACTTCACCGGTATCGATGATGTTATCCTGATAGCCTAATTCCTCACAGATAGCAGCAGCTTCATTTCTTGGGTAACCGGTTACGATTCTGTCAACCAGTGTGGAGCAGAAGATGTTCTCTGCCTTAATCCAGTTAATGAATTCATCGCCTAAATTCCACTGTTTCGCATAGCTTAATACGCATTTTTCCAGCTCTTTTCCGTTGTTGTCAATAAGCTCGCAGGAAAGTATGACAAAGCCCTTTCCGGCTTCCTTACCAAACGTTTCAAATCGTCTGTATAAGAACTGTGTCAGCTTTCCGGGGTAGCTCTCTGCCGGCACATCAGTAAACTGACAGGAAGGATCATAGGCAATTCCAGCTTCTGTTGTATTGCAGGCAATATAACGAAGATCCGGGTTTTTGGCACAGTCAAGAACTGCTTCATAATCCTTATATGGATTTAAACATCTGCTTACGCAGGAGATGACGCGTTTGTCATTTACTTTACGGCCGTTTTCAAAGCCGCGGAGGAAGAGGGTATAAAGACCTTCCTGCTCATTGATCATATCTGCCAGGCCAGGTGCAATCGGCTGACACAAAACTACTTTGGAATTAAATCCGGTTTTTTCATTGAGAACATCAATAAAATAGTCAACAAAAGCTCTTAAGAAGTTTCCCTCTCCGAACTGAAGTACACGTTCCGGTGCTTCCTTTAATAAATATCCGTCATAACCCAGCTTTTCCAGTGTCTGGTAGCTTAACTTTTCCATTCCGTTTGTCTCCTTATATGTTGTCAGAAATATTTTATAATGTTACGCCCTGCTTAAAGATGGCCATATCGTGGAAACCTGCTTCTTCCGATTTAACCATCTTGCCAGAGGCAACTTCTATAACAAAGTCAAAGAACTGATTCTTTAAAGTATCCATATCGGTTCCTTCCACTAAAACTCCGCAGTTGAAGTCAATCCAGTTATTTTTCTTCTGGCTGAGAGCGGAATTGGTGGAGATCTTCATGGTTGGTACTGGACATGCAAATGGAGTTCCCCGTCCGGTTGTAAATAAAACGATATGGGCGCCTGATGCAGCAAGGGCTGTGGAAGCTACCAGATCGTTGCCGGGAGCGCTTAAAAGGTTCAGTCCCTTATTGCGTACCGGTTCCCCGTATTTTAATACATCCACCACTGGCATTCTGCCGGATTTCTGAACGCATCCTAAGGACTTGTCCTCAAGAGTGGAAATACCGCCTTTTTTATTGCCTGGAGAAGGATTCTCATAAATGGTCTGGTTGTGGCTGGTAAAATAATTTTTAAAGTCATTGATTAAATCAACTGTTTTTCCAAAAGTTTCTTCGTTCTGGCACCGGTTCATAAGAAGTGTTTCCGCACCGAACATCTCAGGAACTTCTGTCAGGATGGTAGTTCCACCCTTTGAAACCAGCATATCGGAAAATTCACCAACAGTAGGATTGGCTGTAATTCCGGATAATCCGTCAGAACCGCCGCATTTCATTCCGATCACCAGCTCACTGCAGCTGATCGGCTCTCTGTGAAATGATCCCGCATATTCTGCAAGCTGATCGATTAATTCAAGAGAATCGGATATTTCATCTTCTGATTCCTGAGCCACTAAGAATTTAACCCTGCGCTCATCGTAGTCGCCAATATAGCGTTTTAATTCGGTGACATTGCTGTTCTCACAGCCAAGTCCAAGCACCAGCACGCCGCCTGCGTTTGGATGATTGATTAAATCTGCCAGAATGGTTCTGGTATATTCCTGGTCATCGCCCATCTGGGAACATCCGTAAGGGTGAGGAAAAGCAGCAACCGCATCAATGCTTCCTTTTACATGTTTTAATGCTGCACGCTCAATGGCAGTCGCAATTTTATTCACGCAGCCAACGGTTGGAATAATCCAGATCTCGTTGCGCACGCCAACACGTCCGTCAGGTCTGCGGTATCCGTTGAAAAATCGTTCTTCTGATGGAGCAACTTCGATTTCCTGTTTGTTATACGTGTAAGTCAGTAAATCTCCTAAACCTGTTTTTAAATTGTGTGTGTGAATCCAGGCCCCTGTCCCAATGTTCTCCTTTGCTATGCCGATAGCACAGCCGTATTTGATGACGGATGAGCCGGCAGGTATATCTGTCAGGGCAAATTTATGACCCTGTGGGATATCTTCCAGAAGAGTAACCGCTGTGCCGTCTACCTCTAAGGCACTGCCGGAAGTAAGGGGTTTTAATGCGACCGCCACGTTGTCTTCGGAATTGATTTTGATAAAGTCCTGCATAAGCTTCCTTTCCTTTCTTAGTACCGGTTTCTTTATTTTACTGCAATGTAAGTACTTACATAAAACATACACTATTTTTTTCTCTTAGTCAATAGGGAAACATAAAAGAAAGATATTTCTTTTAATTATGGGTACAATATGGAAAAAGCATGCATCATTTTTCATGATTTACTGGTAATAATAGTTGCGCAATGGTAGAATATTATGTATAATGAAGCGAGATAAGTGTAAGCGCTTACGCGCCGTGTAGAAAAGGCATGGTAAAGCTATGGTAAAGCCACGGTGACGCTATGGTAACGCAGACACAATAAAAAAGGGAACCATCGGTATGATTTTGCAGTCAGATGATGAGAAATGAAGACGTAAGAGGGACACCAGGATGAACATATATGATATAGCAGAGCTTGCAGGAGTTTCCATAGCTACCGTTTCCAGGGTGGTGAACGACAGCCCGCGCGTAAGTGAAAAAACGAAACAAAGAGTCAGGGCCATTATGGAGGAAAACGGTTATACTCCCAACGTATTTGCCAGGGGCTTAGGTCTTGATTCTATGAAGACCATAGGAATTCTCTGCCCGGATGTATCTGATGCATATATGGCAACTGCAGTTGCCCATTTAGAGAGCCGCATGCATGAACATGGTTATGACTGTATCTTATGCTGCAGCGGTTTTGAGCAGACGATAAAAGAGAAGTATGTAAGCCTTCTCCTGGCCAAACGCATTGATGCGCTGATTATGGTGGGATCTACCTATGCAGGTGAAGAAGGGGATAAAAGTCGTGTGCAGTATGTACTTAATGCAGCCAGACAGGTCCCGGTGTTCCTTATTAATGGATATTTAGACGGTGAGAATATATACTGTGCATATGGTGATGATTATCAGGCAACGTTTGATGTGACCAGCCAGATGATTGAATCAGGCCGCAGCAGAATTCTTTTTTTATGCAATTCCCATTCCTACAGTGCCACAAGAAAGCTGGCTGGTTACGAATCCGCATTAAAAAGCCATGGACTGCCGGTGCTTGGCGACTTGAAGCTGTATGTGAAAAACCGGATTCACACAGTACGTGATATACTGTTGGAACGGAGGGATTTACGGTTTGACAGTGTAATTGCCACAGATGACGGTCTGGCTGTCGGTGCGATTAAATATGCCAATTCAAAACTTTTAAAAATACCAGAAGATTTATGTATTACAGGCTTTAATAATTCAGCCCTGTCAATCTGCAGTGATCCGGAGCTGTCTTCGGTGGATAACAGGGTGGAAGAACTGTGTAATATTACCATCAGCAATATGATGAAGATTCTTCAGGAGAAGGACTCTCAAATAAGCCGGGACTGCAAGATTCCATGCAGGCTGGTAAAACGATGTACAACCGATTTTTAGGCTATTGTCATTTCGTTTCCTGTATGGTACAATTAGAATTTGATAAATATAAAGACACCAAAAAGCATGCTCTTTCCTAATAGGACGGAACATGCTTGAATTCGTGGTGAAATAGAAAGAACGGTGACAGAAATGGAGCAGACTGAAGATAAGGTGGTGCTGTGCGGCGCCAATTCTTATGAGCAGAAATACTATTTTAATGAACAATTTAAAAGTCTTCCGGAAAGTATCAGGCAGGAGCTTCAGATTATGTGTGTTCTCTACACCGAAGACGTAGGAGGAGTTCTGGTTCTGGAATTTGAAGAGGACGGAACCTTGGAATTTAAAGTAACTGCACCCGAAGAAGATTATCTCTTTGATGAGATCGGAAGCGTGCTGAAGATCAAGCAGTACCAGCGGGAGAAACGGGAGCTTTTGGAATCCATTGAGATGTACTATCGTGTTTTTTATCTGGGAGAAGAATTAGAAGACGGAGATAAAGACAGTTGAAACTTAGAATAGGAAACATAACTTTTGACAATAATCTGATACTGGCGCCGATGGCAGGGGTTACAGACCTGCCATTTCGTATTCTTTGCAGGGAGCAGGGCTGCGGGCTGGCTGTCACTGAGATGGTCAGTGCCAAAGCTATTTTATATAAAAATAAGAATACCAATGAGCTGTTAAGCGTATCGGACCAGGAAGGACCGGTGAGTGTTCAGCTCTTTGGTTCCGACCCGGAGATTATGGCAGATATGGCTAAAACCATAGAATCCCGGCCATTTGCCCTGATTGATGTAAACATGGGCTGTCCGGTGCCGAAGATAGTGAATAACGGCGAAGGCTCCGCGCTGATGAAGGATATAAAGCTGGCAGAGAAGATTCTGACTGCCATTGTAAAGGCGGTGAAGAAACCGGTCACTGTCAAGTTCAGAAAAGGCTTCACGGAAGAAATCTGCAATGCAGTGGAATTCGCCCGTATGGCGGAAAGCTGCGGCGTAGCTGCAGTGGCTGTCCACGGCAGAACCAGGGAGCAGTACTATTCCGGAACAGCGGACTGGGAGATCATCCGGCAGGTAAAGGAAGCGGTTTCCATACCTGTCATCGGCAATGGTGATGTCTTTGAACCGAAAGATGCCAAAGCGCTTTTAGACCAGACCGGCTGTGACGGCATCATGATCGCCCGCGGAGCAAAAGGGAATCCCTGGATATTCTCCAGGACCCTGCATTATCTGGAGACTGGGAAATTATTAAATCCGCCGTCTCCGGAAGAGATCAGCCAGATGATTCTCCGTCATGGAACCATGCAGGCGGAGCATAAAGGCGAGGTGGTAGCCATGCGTGAGATGAGAAAACATATGGCGTGGTATACTGCCGGACTTCCCCATTCAGCCAAATTGAGAAACGATATCAATCAGGTAGAAACGATGGAAGAATTAAGGAAATTTGTGAAAGAAAGAATTGGATTATTATAATCAGAAAAAGGGACTCGAATCTTGACAATTTCAGATGTTTAAGCTATAATATCTGGAATGCGAATGAGCGAGTAAGAAACCAGGAGGAAGTAAAAAACCATGGTAGACAAGAAGAATATTTTAACCTATGAAGGTCTTAAGAGATACGAAGATGAGCTTCAGAACTTAAAAGTAGTGAAAAGAAAAGAAGTTGCCCAGAAGATTAAGGAAGCAAGAGAACAGGGCGATTTATCCGAGAATGCGGAATACGATGCTGCCAAGGACGAGCAAAGAGACATCGAGCTGCGGATCGAAGAGCTGGAAAAGCTGCTTAAGAATGCAGAAGTAGTCGTAGAAGACGAGATAGACTTAGATAAGATTAATATTGGTTGTAAAGTAAAAGTCTACGATGTGGATGAAGACGAAGAGATGGAATTCAAGATTGTTGGTTCCACCGAAGCGAACAGCCTTCAGAATAAGATATCCAATGAATCTCCGGTAGGTCAGGCGCTGATAGGGAAACAAGTCGGAGATATTGTTGAAGTAGAGACCCAGTCAGGAACAATCCAGTATAAGGTATTGGAAATTCAGAGAGTGTCTTAGGATAACTTCCTTAATATAGTTCACAAAGGAGTGGAAATAAGTGGCAGAACAGCAAAATCAAAACCAGAATCAGGTTGGAGAAGAGGATTTAAACCATTTACTGAAGGTTCGCCGGGAGAAGCTGGCTGAACTTCAGGAAGCAGGAAAGGATCCGTTTAAAGTTACGAAGTACGATGTTACCGTACACAGCAGTGAGATCAAAGAAAATTATGAAATCTGGGAAGGAAAAGAAGTCTCCATCGCAGGACGTCTGATGTCCAAGCGGGTTATGGGAAAGGCCTCTTTTTGTAATGTCCAGGATTTAAAGGGTAATATTCAGTCCTATGTAGCAAGAGACAGCATTGGCGAAGAATCCTATAAAGAATTTAAAAAACTTGATATCGGTGATATCGTTGGAATCAGGGGAACCGCGTTTACTACAAAGACAGGCGAGGTTTCCATTCATGCGGAAAGCGTAGAGCTGCTTTCCAAGAGTCTGCAGATTCTGCCTGAGAAGTTTCATGGCCTTACCAATACGGATCTTCGTTACAGACAGAGATATGTTGATTTAATTATGAATCCGGAAGTGCGCGATACGTTTGTAAAGCGTTCCCAGATTATAAAAGAGATCCGCAACCATCTGGATGCACAGGGCTTTATGGAGGTTGAAACTCCTATGCTGGTTGCCAATGCAGGCGGAGCAGCAGCAAGACCTTTTGATACTCACTATAACGCCCTTGATGAGGATGTGAAGCTGCGTATCTCTCTGGAGCTTTATTTAAAGAGACTGATTGTAGGCGGTTTAGAGAGGGTTTACGAAATCGGACGTGTTTTCCGAAACGAAGGTGTGGATACCAGACATAACCCTGAGTTTACATTGATGGAGCTTTATCAGGCATACACCGATTACCACGGTATGATGGATCTGGTGGAGAATTTATTCCGTGAGGTTGCGCTGAAGGTGCTGGGTACTGCAGTTGTAAGTTATGATGGCGTGGAGATTGATTTATCTAAACCATTCGAGCGTATTTCCATGGTTGACGCTTTAAAGAAATATAAGGATATTGATTTTACTGCCATTCATACAGATGAAGAAGCGAAAGCTCTTGCAGATCAGTATCATGTAGCTTATGAAGCAAGACATAAAAAGGGCGATATCTTAAGCCTTCTGTTTGAGGAGTTTGTAGAGGAGCATTTGATTCAGCCTACGTTTATTATTGATCATCCGGTTGAGATTTCACCTCTTACAAAGAAAAAGCCGAGTGATCCGGAATATACAGAGCGTTTCGAGCTGTTTATTACAAAGCGTGAGATGGCAAATGCTTATTCTGAGTTGAATGATCCGCTGGATCAGATTGAGAGATTTAAGGCTCAGGAAGCACTTCTGGCAGCGGGAGATGATGAAGCGAACTCTATGGATGAGGATTTCGTTAATGCGCTGATGATCGGGATGCCTCCTACGGGTGGGATTGGAATTGGGATTGACCGGTTTGTGATGCTGCTTACGGATAGTTATGCGATTAGGGATGTTTTGTTGTTCCCGACGATGAAGAGTTTGGAGAAATAAAGTCAGTAATATCAAGGGTTTGAAGCCTCTCTAAAATGAATTTGACAACAATTCCTTCAATAACTGCGAAGGATAATAAATGATGATAAGTTGTTCGGCACAAATCCGACAATGGAAATGAGACCTAAGGGGTCACTTTTTTGAAAGATAATTTCAAGAGAGTGGCCCTTTTTGCGTTGCAAGATATTCATTACAAATCAAATTCAATTGGAGGTTTCAAAATGGATGAACAGTATTACGACATTGAAAGAAGAATGACACCAAAACAATCAGCGAAAGAGTTTAGAAGAAAGTTTTTAAGATATAAGGATGCAGAGATTGTTTATAGTATGATGCACAAGAAATTATTAGAACTAGCAGGCAAAGCATGCCATCTATAGAATCGATGGATATGTTTTGTTGGACAGAGACATCTTTGATGAATATCTGGAGCAATTTCATGAAGCTTCGACGGAGGTTAAATGGAAGTATTCCAACAAGCTTGATGATGTGGATTTAATGTTTTTCCAACATGATTTCATAGCAATTAAGCAAGGATTAGATTATTATGGATTTAGTGAAAGACCATTTCTTAGGATGGCAGAGGAAGCAGGAGCTTACTACATAAGATGGTCAGAGTTGAGAGAAACATTTGACAGATTTTGTTGATCGATTCAGATCCCTGTTCATTATCAATTAGCTTGGGATATCCAGAACCAGACAAGATGGAAAATACATTAGCAACGCTCATGATGAATATTACAAATGAAGAGGATTTTTATTTGGATGAGGTATTGATTCATCATAATGAAGGAGTTGATATGATTCCTTCTAATGAGGAATACTCAGCCGTGCTTATGAAAAAGAAAAAAGCTTATACCGAATACCGGCAAGCAAAAAAGGAAATGCAGGATTATCTCATTGCTAAGCAAAATGTAGACGCGATTCTACATGAAAATGAAAAAGAAGAGAAGAAATAACAAAGTAGAGATGAGAATAATCAAAGCAGATAATGAGAGGGAAAGTTACCAGTTTACGAATTGGTGCTTTCCCTCTTTTTTGCGTTTTCGGATTTTGTTTTTTGCAATTAGCGCTCTGAATGAGTGCGTAGCCATCTTCGATGAGATGATGAACAAGGGGATTGGGGAGACACCCCAACAAGCATCAGTCAAATGGTAGGTACCAGAAGACACTGCTTGCCGATTTGAAAATGATAATAAGTTGGTCAAAAAAACGACCAATAAAGACAAAAAATGGCAGATAAGTGCATGTTTGATTTGATTTTGTTCCGACTTTTTAGTATAATATTTAAGATTAGGTATAATAGCTTTTTTCAGTTCGAGGTTAAATAATGGAATACATTTCAATTACTAAAATTTCGGAAAAATGGGGAATCTCAACGAGAAGGATTCGTATTCTTTGTAACGAAGGAAGGATTCCAGGTGCATATAAAAAGAATGTGTATTGGAAGATACCAGAAAATGCAGAGAAACCAAAGGATGAAAGAATCAGAAGCGGTAAATATATAAAGATGTGAGTAAGGTGGTAGCTTGTTGCTAGAATCCTACATACAGATACAGAATATAAGATTTCTCGTATGAATATCATTAAGAAATTGTCTTGTGACTTACGAAAACTTGCCAGAAATCGTGGTATAGAGATTGATGATATTTATCGTAATACAAATGGAATTACTTTACAGATGCAAAAAACAGCTTATGTATATTCAAAAGTAAGAGATGGACTTTCAGGCGCTTCTGTTATTTTTAAAGAAGTTTGCCAAATAAAAGAAGAAAGTCCACAGATATACAAGCAATTACTTTGGGAGGCAAATAAGATGATAGATCAAAGTGATTTAAGTAAAATTTCTGATCAGAACAAAGAACATAGTTTTTCTACATCACACACAAGTCGTTCTTTGGGATATCATCGAGAAGCGTATCTGGATTGGCTTATTAATTCGGGTATGAATGTTAAGGCGGCAAGAAATTACGGAAATTGGTTGAACAAGATAAATGAATATGCATTGGATAACGGGTTTACGACACAGTCAATTTATGAGTATGAAGATGCAAAAGATTTGTTGACATTATATTATACATTAATTGAAAATGATGGGTTTGTTTCTGAACATAAAGATTTTTTTACATCATTAAGGAAATATCTAGTATATCGTAGTGAGGGAACAATACAATTAGGACGAGTACAAAATAATACTACGAACCAAGCTGATGTTTCAGGGGAGAAAAGAGCAGCATATCAAGACTGGCTAGTTGAAACAGGTATGGCAAGTACTGCTGCCAGAAATTATGGAAATTGGCTCAATAAAATTGATTTTTATGCAGTAAGTCAAGGCTATTGCAATAAGTCTTTCTATGAAATTGAAAATACAGATGAAATATTGTCCTTGTATAACAAGTTATGTCTTGATGAGGAATTGATGACGAATCATAGATATTATTTTACGTCCTTGAGGAAGTATATTACATACCGAAGCGAAGGAACAATACAACTTGGACGAGCACAAGCCTATATTTTAAACCAAGCAGATGCAACCGGAGAAAAAAGAGCAGCATATCAAGATTGGCTAGTTGAAACAGGTATGGCTAGTGCAGCTGCAAGAAACTATGGAAATTGGCTTAATAAGATTGATTTTTATGCTATAGATAATGGTTACAGTGACTATTCTGTTTATGAAATAGAGTCAATTGATGATATATGGTTATTACATAACAAGTTATGTAATGACCAGGAACTAATGACGAATCATAGAGATTATTTTACATCTTTGAGAAAGTATATAACATATCGAAGAGAGATAAACTCCTCCAACTTTATTGAACATAAAGAAAATAGTTCTATTGATTCGCGTAATGAACAGACTAAACATAAAGAATTAATAATGTCTGCGGCTGAATTGGATCAGTATTCACAAATCCTCTGTAACAATTTTGGAGAGGGACTAGTAATAAATGCAATTGGCTTAGATAAATTTCGCATGTTTTATGAAGATGAGTTCGGAATAGAACCAACTTCAGATGATGATGAATTAATAAGAGTATTGAAAGCCGCGGGATCTTTTATCGGTGATAGAATTTTCCCAAAACATGATGATGAACAGAGTGATTTGATAGAACAAATTATACGTGAGGTTGTCGAAACGTTGAAAGAAGGTGCGCGTTGTGTATACTTGAGCAGTGTGTTAAGTCGGTGGAGACAAGAATTGGTAGATCAACTTAATATATACAATCAGGAAACACTTCGTGCGTTGATACAAGCACAGAATATTCATGGGTTGGTATTAACTGATAATGTTCTAAAGTTAGCATGGGAAAAGGCATATCCAGAAGAGAATGTTGTTGAATGTTTAAAAGAAGTTCATAAAGGAGTTAATTATCAGTATCTACAAAGAAAGATTTGGTATATTCCATTGGAAACAATTAAGCGTACATTAGTAACGTCGCCTGAAATTGTTCTTGTAGATGCAGAAACATATTTTTATGCTCCCAATTTTCCAGCTACGACTATTGAATTACATCAATTAACCCAGTTGATGAAAGCAAAAATAGATGAAAAAGGATTTCTGGTTTCAAAAGATATTTATAATTTGATTCATAGTGGGTGCCATAGTCTGGCAATAAATACCGAGGGGTACAAGGATTGGGCATATAGAAATATTTTAAAGTATTTACTGAGAGATGAATTTGAATTTAGTGGATCCGTTGTAAGTTCAAAAGGTCAAAAACTAGAGATGTATCAGGTGTATAAAAGTTTTTGTAGAGATTATAAACATCTTACAGTAAACGAACTTGAACAATTTTCGCATGAACTTGGAGTGCAAATTTATTGGGAAAGTGTATTAACTGAGATGATCAGAATTAATGCAAATGAACTAGTTAATAGAAATCAGATACATTTTGATGTAGAAGCTATAGATAATGTACTGGACGAAATGTGTCCAGAGGATTATATTCCTATAAAAGATGTTGGATTATTTCTTCATTTTCCAGCAATTGAAGTGCCTTGGAATAGTTTCGTGCTTGAGAGTTATCTTTTAAGTAGTGATAGATTCACACTTTATCATGCAAGCTTTTCCAAACAGGAAGTATATGGTGTGCTTATAAGAAAGAACACACACTTTAAAAACTATGAAGAGGTTATTATTGATTTACTAGCACATAGTAATGAATGGACAAATGCTCAAACTGCTCTACAGCTGATTGTTGAAAAAGGTTGCCAAGCAAGACGACGATGGGAGAATTTTGATAGAGTGTTGCAAAAAGCAATCATGTATAGAGAAGAAATAGAACAGAAAGAGGTATAAATTCGAAATGTATCAATATATTTGGGATCCTACAACAAACGGACTACTACTTACAACAGAACAAAGTAAGTTTAGTAAAGAACCACGCCCGGTTTACTATCAAGAGTTAGATTTGCTTGGATTTGATCAGTATTGGTCATATCCAAAAGATGATAGTGCACCGTTAATGTGGGCTGAAACAAACAACTATATTTATAAAGGAAAAACAGTTGCTCGAACAAAAGGTGGATCATATTATTCTAAACCAGAAATAATTATCTTGGATGAGCCAGAACCTTCCGGAGAAATGTTACAGTTTGTAGATATTAAAACGATGAGTGAGAAAAATGCATCATTGTTAGAAACCTTAGCACAAGAAACTATTCAGTTAGTATATAAAACTTATTGCGATTATCAAGATAAAGTTGATTTGTTTTATGTAGCTTTTAGTGGAGGGAAAGATAGTGTTGTGGCTTTCGATATGGTACAACGCGCATTACCTCATGATGAATTTGTGGTATTGTTTGGAAATACAAGAATGGAGTTCCCAGATACATACTCATTGGTAGAATTAATGAAAGAACAGTGCTCAACAATGGGAGTACAGTTTTATCAATCTGAATCAAAATTACTACCTAAAGATACATGGCAGTGTTTCGGACCACCATCTACAAGTAATAGATGGTGTTGTAGTATACACAAAACATCCCCGCAAATTATGTTGTTACGTGATATTACAGGAAAACGGGATTTTACAGGATTGGCTTTTACAGGAGTACGTGCAGAGGAAAGCCAGGCAAGAAGTAATTATGAAAAGATAAATGATGGTAGAAAACATAACGGTCAAATGAGTTGTCATGCAATACTTGATTGGTCTTCTGCTGAATTATATCTGTATATTTATTATAGAAATCTTCTGTTAAATGAAGGGTATAAGAAAGGTAATGTGAGAGCAGGATGTCTGGTTTGTCCTAATTCTAGTGGAAAACATGAATATGTAAAAAGGTGTTCTTATACAGAAGAGGTTGATTTTTTTCTTGATAAGATTGCATCAACTAGTGGAAAAACTTCTTATTCATCCGAAGATATGAAAGAGTTTATTGATGGAGGATTTTGGCGAACTAGAAAATCAGGTAGAGAACTAAATCTTGGAAATGACAAATTTGAAGTTATCACACGAAGTGTTCCTCCTGTAATAGATGTGTATCTCTCTCAATTTAAGTGGCAACATTGGGGAAAAACAATTGGTGATATTTCTCAAATCGAATCTGATGTATATGTAATACGTTTTGCGGAGAAGAGTTATAGGGTCAAAGAAATTAAGTATGAAAATAAAATATCGATTGTGTTAGAAAATTGTGAAAACAGTAAAAACGATATTAAATTTCAATCGTTGATGAGAAGCGTCATAATTAAAAGTCTATATTGTGTTGGATGCGGTGAATGTGAGGCAGAATGTAAACATAATTGTATTGATATGCACGATGGAATTGTGATAGGAGATAATTGCGTTCACTGTTATAAGTGTCATGACGTTAAGGAACACTGTTTGAGATATGCTTCTATTAGAAATAAAAATATGGAGGGAAAGAAAATGGCTGGTTTGGACAGATACTTTACATTCGGTGTGAGAGATGAATGGCTTGATTCATTTATTCGCTATGAAGGAGGTCCGGAATTTTGGCTTTCAAATGGCGATGGTCAAGTTGGAAACAAAAAAAAGGACGCATTTAAGAATTTTGCTGACGATGCGGGACTTACTCTCTATGACAAAAGTGCAGATGGAGATAAATATACAAAGTGTGTTCCAACTGATTTTTCGTCCTTAATAATACGAGAAGGAGCGTATAGTCAGGTTACTTGGGCAATGATTTTATGTAATTTGGTTTATACTCCGGCTTATAATTGGTTTGTTCATAACTTAGAGTTTGAGACAACTTATACGCCAGATTTATTAAATCTCATGTTAAGTAACGTTATGGAAAATGATACTAAAGGAAAAGGAAAACGTAATGTAATAGACGCATTAAAGATAGTAATGGCAAAAACTCCATTAGGAAAAGAGAGAATTTTTGCAAAATGCGATATTGATGAAAAGACATCAGCTTCTGGACGAGAAACAGTTGTATTGAATTGGCTAGAAAGATGTACTTGGACTAATCCTGAACCAAAAGTTATATTGTACTCACTTTATAAGTTTGCTGAAGCGTGTGGTGACTACTATCAGTTTTCGCTTGAAACATTGATGGACGATTCGATTGAACGTGATGGAGTTAGTCCAACAAGAATATTTGGTTTAGAACATGATACGATGGTGAGAATATTGAACGGATTATCAATAAACTATTCTGAGTTTATTTCAGCTTCGTTTACACTTGATCTTGACAATATAACACTTCGTGATGACAAGTCTTCTGCAGATGTACTTGAATTATTTTAAATGGGGGATCGGATATGGCTTCTTTATATAATGAATATTTTAATATTGATCCAAAATACTATGCTGCTGTAACAGCAGACTTAATTGATCAAGGGAAGGTTAGCTGGAAAGGATTTTATCCTCATGAAACTTTCGTAAAGTTGCTTGAAACTACATACAAAGTACTATCAGGTGGTGCAACTCGCTCAATTTGGGTGGAGGGTGCTTATGGTACTGGTAAATCACATGCTGCTTTAACTGTAAAATCTTTGGTAGACGCATCGATTGATGAGGTTGTTGAGTACTTCGACGATTATGGATTGAATACCGATTTGCGAGATAAATATGTTTCATTAAAAGCAGAGGGGAGTAATATCCTAACAATTCATCGTATTGGCTCCGCCGGAATTAATACAGATATGGATTTGGTCTTGGCAGTTCAACAGTCAATAATGGCGGCATTAAAAGCCAAAGGAATTCAAAATCAAGGAGATGCGTCTATGAAAGAAGCATTTCTTAGTTGGATAACAAAGAAGGCAAATCGGAATTACTTTGCAGATCTAATTTCTGAAGAACAGTATGCTTGGGATTTTGGCGGGGTTTCTGTTGAGGAAATTATTGAACGTATAAACGATGGAACTGACAAGCAAATCGAGCAGACTATGAATAAAGTCATGAAAGTTTTGAAGGATGCTGGTCAGTATGGGATTTTCAGTGATGTTACTCAAATGGCAAGCTGGATTCGTAGTATTATCAAAGAAAATGGCTTGACAGCGATTTTGTTTGTATGGGATGAGTTTTCCGAATATTTCTTGAATCATCCAGTAGGTTTAACTGGATTTCAGACATTGGCTGAAATAAGTGAGTCTGATCCTTTCTATTTTATGATTGTAGCACATGAGAGTAATGCACTATTTGCTGATAAAGATACAGCAAATAAGACATTAGATCGATTTGAAAAGTCAATTAAAATAGAGTTACCTGAAAATATGGCTTTTCAGTTGATGGCACAGGCGATGAAAACTACGGATGATCCTGTTTTATCACCAAAGTGGGAAAAATATAAAGCAGCGTTGAATGGAGAGCTTTCTGGCGTGCGTTCAATGATTGTTTCATCTTCAAAGAAACAGGCTAAATTTGGGCAGAAAATGATTTTATCAGATTCGGAATTACAAGGAATAGTTCCGATACATCCCTATGCAGCGTTAGTTTTAAAAAATATTGCGGTTCTTTTTAATTCTAATCAGCGTAGTATGTTTGACTTCATTATAAGTGACGATATGACAGATGCAAAGGCTTTTAAGTGGTTTATTAATAAGTATGGACCAATGTCTGACTGTAACCTGTTGACAGTCGATCTTTTATGGGAGTTTTTCTATGGTAAAGGACAAAGTGGATTGAATGATGATGTTAGAGGTATTCTTGATAATTATTCTTTGCTACAGGGAAGTAATTTACTACCAGATGAGCAACGTGTTATGAAGACTATTTTACTTCTTCAGGCGGTCACTTTGAGAGTTACAGGAAATGATCTTTTAGTTCCTGATGATCAAAACATAGACCTTGCTTTCCTGGGTACTGATTGGAATAAAGGAAAAGCACTTGCTATTGCGAACGGTCTAATAGACAAAGGTTTATTGTTTAAGAAACCAGTCGCTGGTGGAAAATTTGAATATAGTGCTGTGAGTCAACAGGGTGGAGATGAAATTAAAAAGCATCGTGATGCTGTAATAAAAGAAACTAAAACGCAGGGATTAATAACAGCAGCAAATTTAAGTGCGGCAATATCATACCCGGCTGCGGTGAAGTCTCGTTATATTATAGCAGAAACAGGATTTGGTGGATTTACTGCCGTGCTAAATGCGATGAAAGGCAACAATAAGAGTGAACGATTTAAAGTTATTGTTACATACGCTATGGATGATAAAGAGGCTGCATTAGTCCAACAGCAAATCATTAAACAAGTTAATATGCCAGGAAATGACATTATATTTATCGAAACACTATCTCCAATGGGAAAAGATTTGTATGACCAATACATCGAAAGTATGGCATTTAGTAAATATAACGTCGGTAAAGATAAAGCACAGGCTGATCACTATGAAAAACAAGCAAGTAGTGTATTAGTTGCTTGGAAAAACAAGATTTCTTCCGGCTCATTTAACTTATATACGCCTGAGCATGTTGTAGCAGATAGAAAGGCTACTTTAGCAGATTTACAGGATGCACTCATTGTTATAAACCACAAAAAGTATTATTTTGGCCTTGAACAATACAATCTAAATACTGCAA
This sequence comes from Clostridium boliviensis, assembly GCF_033342255.1. NCBI lineage: Bacteria > Bacillati > Bacillota > Clostridia > Eubacteriales > Clostridiaceae > Clostridium > Clostridium boliviensis. The sequence continues at coordinate 9,120 of NZ_JAWONS010000090.1, read as the reverse complement.
TGTATGGCGCATACCAGCTTGAGAAAGGTGCAGGTTATGGTATAGAGCAAAAGCTTTCTGGCGCTTATAGTAATAGCAATAAAAGCTTGAGTTTCGAAACAGCTCTTGAGGGAGCTTGGAATATATCAAATTATTGGCAGGATCCTGCTAAACAAAGTTTGGTAATTGTTCATGTAAAACAGAAAGTGGATGAGTTGATTCAAGCAGGATTTACTAGTCCTGCAGGTCGCACAAGTATATTGGGAATTATTGAAGAGTTAGAAAAAGAGCCGTTTGGCTTTATACCATCATCTTTATCGGCATTGGTACTTGGTTTTGTTCTTAAAGAATATGCATCCACAGAGTATTTTTGGAGCAATGGATCAACAAGCGAAACAATGACAGTACAGCATATGAGCACAGCAATTGCAAATGCATTGAACCAGAAAATAACGCCATCAGCTAAATACAAAGAAGAATATATTGTGGCGATGAGTAGTGAAATACGCAATTTTTTGAAGTGTACTGAACAAGTGTTTCAGCTTTCAGCGCTTGGTTCAGTTGAAAGTGCGAGAGATCAGATACGAATAAAAATGAAAGGTCTTTCATTCCCAATATGGTGTACAAAATATATTCTTTCTGGAGAAAAAATAGATAGTGATGTGCAATTAATATACCAAATAATTGATGATTATTGCGCAATTGCCAATACTGCAAATGGAAGTAAAGCGTCTGAAAGTGAAATTGCAGAACGAATCGGACGAACAGTTACTATAGAGGCTATAGCAGATTTGGAACGTCTTCTCACAAATGATAAGTGTCGCCAAGGAATGTTAGCATATATTGGTATTTATAAAGATGGGTTATTAACTAAGTTAGCTACAGAAATTGGAGATGGAGGTAGCTATTTAGATGAAGTAAAGGTGAAGTTTAGCGCAGGAGATGCAAATTGGGTATGGAACACAATAACAGTTGATGAAAAGATTTCTGATGTAATTTTAGAATATCAAATTATTGTGGAAAGCTGTAAAAGTCTTGGTAAATACACTACTCTCAAAGAAATTATTAATGCATGGAATAATCGGACCAATCAGGTCAAAATGCCATGTGAAGCATTAGTAAAATCAACAGGAGATTTAGCACCTTTCTTACAACATCTTTGTTATATTAAGCAGACAGGTGCAATAAGCGAGCAAAACAAACAGAGGTTTTATGATTTATTGCTTACACAGCGTGAAAGTTTTGATAGTTTTTATAAGAATCAACTTCCATATTTTGAACAGGATGCGGAGGCTTTTTTAGGTGAATTAGATTCTGAAGAAAGAACAGAATTATACGTATCTTTTCCTGCGGGACAATTTACAAAATCAAAGTCTGAATACTACAAATATATACAGGCTGAAATCGATAAGTTTGTTCAAGGGCGCGTAAAGAAACAATTACATGATAAGTGGTATGAAAAAACTCATACAAAATCACCATCTGTATGGTCTGATACATTTGAAACGCCTATTTTATGTATGTTTGATGATTCTGAGCGAAGCACTGCAAGAGCGATGTTCCAAATTGTAATGTCAGCTAATCCATCAGAAGCAGATGCTCATAAAGCACTTGAATGGCTTGAGACTGCAGATTTCTATGATAAGCTAACAAATGAAAATGAGAGGAATCAATGTTTTATCCAACGCATTATTGGGGAAAATAGAGTGATACTGAACGATATACAGAAGGTGCGTGCAGAATTAATTAGTACCATTCACGACAGCATTTATTACTGGATGGATAATAGTTCTGTTCAAAATCAACTTAGAAAGATGGTTGATAAGCAATACAAGCTTACAGGTTGTGATGAGGCGCTTGCATTCATTGAAAAAATGGATACTGAACAACTTAGAAAGTATTTACGCGATCGAATAATGGATGATTCCGATTTCGGTATTCAAATTCTTAAAGGAGAAAAATAAGGAGGAAAACGATGAATTGTAAAGATATTCATTATTGTTTTTCAGAAATCAATTCATATTGTGCTGGGAAACCAACAGGTCGAGCTTTAATAGTTAATTCGGAAAATTATACATTATACCAAGATATTAGATCACAGTTAGAAGCAGATCGTAGCAAATCTTGCATCTATATTTCACAGAAAAGTTCAAAAAATGGACTTCCGGATGTGGATTTAATCTTGAATGATGTTGTTGATGATGGCTGTTTTGCATTGCTAGGTTTATCTCAAGCTATTATGCTTCGCGGAGCCGATTATGTGAATCAAATGATGGGTACCTTGCTAGAGATGCCAGTACGAGGTCATACAATCATTTTGCTTGACCATTGCGCTCAATATTTAACTAAATATTTTTCAATTCATCCGGATATCTCCAAACGTGTTCTTTTAGTGGAGAGCACAATATCTGTATTACCAAGGATTCATCTTGCATCTAGGAAGGAAGATTGTATAGGGTATTTACCGTTAAATTGCATGCAAAGATTATTTCGGTATTTTGAATTATTGACAGATGCACAGATTGAAGCTCATCCAGAAGTTGCTGTTGTCACGGAATATCGTCCGTCTCTTTTTAGAAATGCTTTGTATTCGGTCACAATGTGCGATGGAATTTATGAGGGATTACAAAAGAAATATCCAGAAATTGCAGCTGGAACCAAATATGAATATGGAACTGATGAACAGTGGAGTTATCTTGCTGAGGAGTTGGGAAAATATAGTTCTATGTCGGCTATCGCACAGGAGGCATTTGGAACTTCTGTAAGTTTAATCTCGTTTCTGGGAGATGTAATAGATGAAGAAAACGAGAATAAGAGATGGTTTCATTGGCTAGCAATGAAATTGTTAGGAGTTAAAGGAAATTTATACTTGGAAATGGTTCTTCAGAATAGTGAATCTGTTGATGATTTCGAAGAACATATATATCTTGATCTTTTAGCAATATCGTGTGCAGACAAAGTTTTTCGACAGTGCTATTCAGAAAGAAGGCGCTTGATAGATGTATTGCCAGAAAATCCTATGCTGATTGATCGATATTGTGATAAGGTCGGTGTGCATCAAAGAAAGGCGGTGTATTATTTAACAGATTTAAGCGATAAAGAGCAATTAGCATTTATGGAATGTTTGGCAACGTATAGTTATACTATACAAGAAATATTGAATATTACATCAGTATCATTTCCTGCTCTTAATCTGTACTTGCAACGATTTACTTTTAATGTTACTAATACAAAATTACCAGATGCTGAAATTGATTTAAGAGAAGTTTTGACTGACTATTTCCAACAATATAAATATCAAAAGATGATAAATAAAATTAGTTCTTCTTTTATGCAACAAGTAGAAGAGTTTGCTAATTCGAGACCATATAACAAGCTTCAACCTAGAAGCGCAATCATTAGTAAGATGAATAAAGAAAATGCTCAGCTTTACTTTTTTGATGCACTTGGTGTTGAATATCTTGCATACATACAAGCTCGTTGTGAGCATTACGGTCTATTTACAGAGATTTCTATTGCTCATTGTGAAATACCATCTATTACTGAAAAAAATAAAGAGTTTTTACATTATTTTACAAGCAGTGTATATGATATAAAAGAATTAGACGAGATGAAACATCATAGTCAAGTTATAGATTATGAGCAATGTAAATTGCCAGTTCATCTATTTCAAGAACTACAAATCATAGATTCAGAATTGAAAAAGATACAAGCAAGGCTTAAACAAGGGTATTTTGAACAAGCAATCATTGTGTCTGATCATGGAGCAAGTCGTTTAGCTGTTATTCACGAACAAGAGAATGAAAAATTAGAACTTGCAGAAAAAGGAAAGCATAGTGGTCGTTGCTGTCCGTCAGCGGTGGATCCTAAAATACCATATGCGTCATACTGGGATGGCTATTCAATACTTGCAAACTATGATCGATTTAAGGGTGGACGAAAAGCGAATGTTGAGGTGCATGGTGGTGCTTCTCTAGAAGAAGTTATTGTTCCGATTATTGTATTAACAAAAAAACCGGCAGATATAGATATTTGCTTTGTGGATCCGGTGATAGTATTGAAAGGAAAAGAACCAGCATCTATAATGATTTATTCAAATATCCCATTAAAGGAACCTATTCTTATCGTGAATGAAAAACCTTATTATGGAGAATTTTGCGAGGATAGTAAGCATGTTAAGTTTATTATGCCAGAATTAAAGAGAACTAAGGATTGGTCTGCAGACTTTTTTGATGGAGAAAAAAAACTGGCCACGGATTTGGAATTTCATGTTCAGAAGAACACACAGGAACAGACGCTTTTTAAAAAGCCTTTTTAATATCTTGTGATTGGAGGAAATGTAATGAATGAAATAGCAATTCAGACGGAGGAGTTTATTGAACGTTTGAAAGATGCATTTGACGAAATGATCGTCTATAAAGATTTAAAGAAAAGCAATTTTATTTCTTCCTTTAAACTACCATCTTTTATGAGAGATTGGGTAATCAAACATTTTCAAGATGATAATGGTGAGATTAACGTTGATGGTGCAGTTGAATTCATCAAGGAGTTTATTCCTAAGAAGGATGAGTGGATCAATATTAAAAATCGTATTGTTATGCAGGGAGAGAATGTGCAATTCCTTGCTAAAATATCAATTCGAATTGATATTGCAACACAAGAAATTTCTTTTGAATTACCCGACTTTGGATTGGGGTATGCGAATACAGTGATTCCAAGGGATGTATGGGAAGATTGCAGCTCAGATTTACTTAAGTCTGAAGAGAATTGGGGAATTGTAGAATTAGGATACCAATACCCTGATGAAGATAATTCCAAAGGGAAAATAAAGTTAGTTAGTTTTCGTGATTTTTGTCCATATGTAGTGGATCTTGATGATTATAAGTATGCGCGCGAATCCTTTTCTTTTACAGAATGGATTAATATTTTATTAAGTGCTGCAGACTATAATCCGGGTGGTTATGAAAGCATGGAGCAAAAGCTGGCAGTAATTCAACGGTTGTTGCCTTTTGTAGAGAAGAGAATAAACTTAATGGAATTGGCTCCTGCTGGTACTGGAAAATCATATTTGTTTGGACAAGTTAGTCGACATGGATGGCTAGTTTCAGGAAAAGTTACGCGTGCTAAACTTATTTATGATATCGGAAAGAAAAAAGATGGAGTTGTGGCAGTCAGAGATTATGTAGCATTGGATGAAATACGAGAAGCTGAGTATATGAAAGACACAGAAATTCAATCGGCTTTGCAAGCAATTATGGAAAATGGTGCATATAGAGCACCAGATAATCATGAGGTAAATGTGGATGCAGGTATTATCTTTCTCGGTAATATAGACTCCACAGTAATGAATGAATATCAGAATATGTTTGTGGAATTACCAAAACCATTTCATCAGCCACAGTTTCTTGATCGTATTCATGGTTTTATTAAGGGATGGGATATACCAAGAATGACGGATGATTTAAAGGTATGCGGATGGGCATTAAATTCCGAGTATTTTGCAACAGTACTTCATTCTCTACGAGATGATCCGACTTATCGTGCCATTGTTGATGCATTAGTGGTTCTACCAAAAGGCGCGGATACGAGAGATACAGAAGCAATTAAAAGGATTTCTACAGCGTATTTGAAACTTCTTTTCCCAAACGTAAGGAGTGCTTCTGATATAACCTCTTACGATTTTAAGAAATATTGCTTAAAGCCAGCGATGGAAATGAGACAAATTATTCGTATGCAGATGGGATATGCAGATGATAAATATCAAGGTTCAGTAGTGCCGGAGTTTACGATAAAGGAAATTGAAGAATGAAAAAATCAATAACAAATTGTCAATGCATTTCATGCGGACGAAAAGAATTATCAAAAAATGAGATAGGCATAAATAAAAAGTTACTAGGGGATAAAATTGAAAATTTTTATTGCATCGAATGCTTGGCTGATTATCTTGGAGTATCAAATGAAGATATCTACGAGAAAATAGAGGAATTTAGAGCAGAAGGTTGTAAATTGTTTGAGTAGTAAGAAGGTGGTTAGAGATGATTTATGCAGATAATGCGGCTACAACAAAACTTGATATAGATGCCTTTGAAGCAATGAAACCATTTATGCTTGATGAATATGGTAATGCTTCTCAACCATATTTTTTTGCGAAGAGACCTAAAATGGCAATAAAAGAAGCTAGAAAAATTATTGCGGAATGTATAGGCGCAAAACCTGAGGAAATTTTTTTTACTTCTGGTGGTAGTGAAAGTGATAACTGGGCTATAAAAAGATTTACTACATTTGCATCAGATATAAGACACATTATTACTTCTAACATTGAACATCATGCAGTACTTCATTCTGTAGAATCTGAAAAGATGTATAGTAACGCTCAAGTATTTTATTTAAATGTAGATGAAAAAGGCGTAGTTAATCCTGAAGAGTTAGAGAGTATTCTAAAACGTGATAGGACATCTATTGCAACTAGTGAATCTACACTTATTTCAGTAATGCTTGCGAATAATGAGATAGGAACGATTCAACCAATCAAGCAACTGGCTGCTATTGCACATAACTATGGAGCTATTTTTCATACGGATGCAGTGCAAGCAGTAGGGCATATTCCCATTAATGTGAAACAACTTGGAGTATCCATGCTTTCAGCATCTGCGCATAAATTTAATGGACCTAAAGGTGTAGGTTTTTTATACTCTCGAAGTGATCTCGTCAATTATATCGATGGGGGAAATCAAGAGAGGGGACTTCGTGCGGGAACAGAAAATGTTGCTGGAATTGTTGGAATGGCGGTAGCACTAAAGAAAAACTGTATTGAAATGGAAGCGCATGAAAAAAAAATAAGGGAATTAGAGGGGTTACTGATAGATAAACTTAATCATTCTGGACTTGATTATATTAGAAATGGAACGAATCAATTACCAGGAAACATCAGCTTGTCATTTGCAAATGCAGAAGGAGAAATGCTGTTACATAGAATGGATTTAAAGAAAATATGTATTTCAACAGGATCAGCATGTGATAGTGTTAATACTCGGGTGTCACATGTGATAAAGGCAATCGGGGTTTCTCGGAAGTATGCAAACGGAACAATTAGAATTTCATTAGGACGTAATAATACAGAAGATGATGTAAATTCTATTGCAGAAGCAATCGTAAGTATTTTAAAGGGATAAAATGACTGTTAAAAATATCAATGAGATAGAACAATTATTAATTAAAATAAGGAAAAATCTTAACTTGGCATGGGAGAGCATGAAATTGTCAAGTGAATCTGATTCGATAGATTCTTTTGCAATGTTCAAATTTGATAAAATTGGATTTGATCCTATCGAGGGAAATCAAATTAATTTTATAGAGATGCTGAATCAAGCATATTCAGACATTGTCGTTTTAAAAGCAACTGCTGAGTTAATGAAAAGATATTCTCAGAAAGAGTTTAAACTGAACATGGGGACAATATCTGGAACGGACATTTGTTCAATAGATGGTTCCATAATTGCAGAGTGCTTTGCGGTTGTAAGTGTTTTTAATAATCAAAAAATGAAGAAAGATACAGAAAAGCTTTTACAGTTTGATAAGAATGCAGAAAAGTACATTTTCTTTTATTCAAGGGAAGATGAGGCTGATAGAATAGAGAAATTTATAAATAAATTTCCACAAATAACTTATATTAGAATTAAAGACTTTCATTAAACCAGAGAGGATTTATCTATGGAAGGTGAAAAGACATAACAGGATAAAAAGGGTAGAATCCTTGCTTTAAAGGATTATTTATATAAATATACAGATGAGCAGCAACCTGCATCAACACAAGAATTAATTGATGAGATGGTAAGACAAGGATATCCAGGTAATAGAAAAACTTAAAGATGATATTGACATATTGAATAAGTTATGTATGGATATTGTGACTAATGTTGCTAGAGGAAATTCGTTTATTTATGGAGTGATGATTTATATTATTTAGTTGGATATTAATCCAAACGTCAGAAAGTGGTTACTTTCCGTGTGGACCGAATCGTAGATCTTGAGATTTTGAACAAGTCAATAATACAAGAACCTGATGGATTCAAAATGTCGGATTATGCAAGAGTAGTAATAGAAATGTTTTATGGTAAACAGCATTAGGTAATCTTTAGTTTACTTCATAAAAACGAAAAATTGCATCTCGAATACAAAGTGGATTTTGAGTACAAAAACTGCATTTGCTTTAGTTTTTGTAATTCAATACATGATGGAGCTTCTTCATTAATTATAAAAATATTGCAATGAAAAGAAATTTACGCTATGATGTATTATAAGGTCTTATATATGAAAGGTGTAAATTATGGAAATAGATAAAAGATCACAGCAGCCATTATATGCACAGCTGATGAAAGAAATAAAGGAATTAATACAAAAAGGTGAATATGAAGCAGGGGATCAGATTCCAACAGAAATAGAATTATCTGAAAAATATCAAGTGAGTCGTATAACGGTGCGAAGAACAATTGAAGAATTATGCACACAAGGTATCTTGGTAAAACGTCAGGGAAAAGGTACATTTGTTGAAGCACCAAAGATATATCGTAAAGTAGAGAAAGATAATAATATGAGTTTTTCAGAGTCATGTCGTGCAAATGGACGAAAGCCAGCTTCCCATGTGATAGCATGCAATTTTGTAGAGGCAGAGGAGAGACAGAATGAATTCCTTAAACTGACAGATGATAAAAGATTATATCATATTGAACGGGTTTTATCAGCAGATGATCTGCCAATCATTTATGAACAGATTTATATACCCGCAATACGTGTACCCGATCTTCAGGTAGAAAAGTTAGAGAATGGTTCTCTATTTCAACTGTTAGCAGAAGATTACCAGGTAACAGAGTTCGCGAAGGGGAGGAGTACTATAGAAGTGCGAACGGCATCAAAACCAATAGCAGATTATCTTAAAATGAATGTTGGTGAACCTGTTATGATTTTGAAGAGTTATATGAACGATGAGGAAGAGAAGCCATTGTATATTAGTTATGAAATCATAGTTGGTTCACGTTATAGAATTTCAATTTAAAAGGTTATATTCTTAGAAGCAGCAGACTTCAGAAATAGGAGATTTTGATATAAAAAATATCGAAAATCCTTTTTTGAAGTCTGTTTTTT
>NZ_JAWONS010000089.1:0-11069 GCF_033342255.1 Clostridium boliviensis | reverse complement strand
GGACCTACCGGACCTACCGGGCCTACCGGACCGACTGGTGATACCGGACCTGCCTCACAGTTAAGAGGCATCGAAGTACAATTAACAGGAACAGCAACAACAACTGTAGAAGATGGCAGTCCAGTCATTTTTAATACAGTGCTAGATGACCAAAGTTTAAATATTTCCTATAATACAGCAACAGGTGTAGCAACCATCACGGCTCCGGGAATTTATTATGTATCATGGTGGATTTCCACAGATGGTGCAGGACTTTCCACATTTGTTGAATTTACAACTCAGGTAAATGGCAGCGGCGGAGTTGCCGCAGATTCACCAAGCGTAACTGGTCAGATTAATGGTTCCGCACTTGTGACAGTAGGTGCAATTCCTGCCACAGTGGAAATTATTAATACGACTGGCCAGCCAGTGTTCTTTGGCTCAACTCCGGTTATCGCTCATATGATAATTCTTGAAGTTGCTGTGTAGTATATCTTTAGATCGGAAAAAGCGCCGGAAATTCGGCGCTTTTTCTATTACATAAGCGGTGAAAAGAGCCTGAGAGCCCGTCCCGCAAACCTTTCATACCAGGGTTGATTTGTTATGTCTTCCAAAGAAATTCTTCTGCATAAAGACAGCGTTTCCTGATAATCCCGTTCGATCTCATCGATTATTTCGTTGCGGTAAAGATACGTTCCGCATTCAAAATGAAGATAGAGACTTCTGAAGTCCAAATTAATCGTACCCACTGCAGCCTTTATATCATCACTTGTAAATACTTTTGCATGGACAAAACCAGGAGTATATTCCCATATCTTAACACCCGCCCGGATCAGCTCTCCATAATGTGATTTAGCAAGCAAAAATGCATATTTTTTATCCGGAATATGAGGAAGGATGATAGAAACATCAACGCCTCTTTTAGCAGCATAGGAAAGAGATTTAACCATCTCATAATCAAGAATCAGATACGGAGTCATGATATGCACATATTGCATGGCATTATGAATGATGTCAAGGTAAATCTCTTCTCCAACCGACTCCTTGTCAAGCGGACTGTCTCCATAAGGAATCACAAATCCATCCATACGAAGCTCAAGAGGATAAAAATATTCCGGATCCTTTAAATAATTATGGTAATGTTCCGGTTCTTTCTCAGATATATTCCACATCTGGAGAAACATCATGGTAAAGCTGGTCACTGCCTCCCCCTTCAGCATGATACCTGCATCTTTCCAGTGCCCAAACCGTACTTTTCTATTGATGTACTCGTCTGCCAGGTTAATTCCTCCTGTAAACGCGGTATGTCCATCAACCACAAGAATCTTTCTGTGATCCCTGTTATTCTGGTAACTGGACAAAACCGGCCTGACAGGAGAAAAGACTTTTGCCTTAAATCCCTTATCCTGCAGAGTTTTCATATAATTACGGGGAAGAAAAGCAAAAGACCCCATACCATCATACATAATTCTCACTTCTACTCCTTCCCTGCATTTTTGCTCCAGCAGTTCCAGTATAGAATCCCACATTTCCCCTTTTTCAATAATAAAAAATTCCAGAAAAATAAATCTCTTTGCTTCTTTCATCTCCCTTTTCATGGCTTCGAACATTGCCTCACCAGATGGAAAGTATTGTGCATTGGTATTTGCATAAACTGGATAATGACCGTACCGTTTTACATAATGGGCAAGATTAGCGTTCCTCCTGCTGACTTTAGACAACTGTTCTAAAACCTTTAAATTCTGTTCCAGATAGCACTCTGTCTCATCCATACGGAACTTTAACTTCTTTTCCATAAACCGTTCTATCATGTGTAGCTCCACCAGCATGTAGAAAAACGTGCCAAACACCGGCACTGCCGCAACAGGAATCATCCAGCTCATTTTAAAACTGGGATTCTCCTCTTTATTTAATATATGGATGATCACCACTGCGCTGAGCAACGTAAAAGCTCCATAAAAATACGCCAGATAAAAACTCAGAAAGCGGAATGCTGCTGCCAGAACAAGGATTTGTATTGAAAGTGAAACAACCGCAAACATTGACCTTCCAAAAATGATACGCAGCATCTTTTTTAAATATTTCATCCTATGTACCTCCTACTGCTAATTTATTAACAGCGTAGATTCTATTATAACGCCAGGACAGTATTCTTGCAAGAGTATGCCAAACAGCGGAAAGGTACAAATAACTTTTATTGAAATCTCCATTTATTTACAGTATAATAGCATAATAATAAAATTTATCAAAAGGAGACTTCAATGGAAAAATCTAAGGTTTATTACACAAATTTTCATACCACATTCCGTGAAAACCTTCCCCAGAAACTTGCCCGGCTCATTCAGACATCTGGTATGCTGGATCAGATTCAGTTTCAAAATAAATATACTGCAATAAAAATTCATTTTGGAGAATTGGGCAACTTATCATTTTTGCGTCCCAATTATGCAAAAGTTGTGGTTGACTTAATCAAATCAGCTGGCGGTAAACCATTCTTAACAGATTGCAACACCTTATATGTTGGAAGCAGAAAGAACGCCCTGGATCATCTGGATACCGCATATGAGAACGGATTTTCCCCTTTTTCCACCGGATGCCATGTTCTGATCGCCGATGGTCTGAAAGGAACGGATGAAATTCTGGTACCCATAGATGGAGAATACATTAAAGAAGCAAAGATCGGGCGGGCTGTTATGGATGCGGATATCTTTATCTCTCTCACCCATTTTAAAGGCCATGAAAGTACAGGCTTTGGAGGAACCTTAAAAAATATAGGAATGGGCTGCGGTTCAAGGGCTGGAAAGATGGAAATGCATAATGCAGGAAAACCTCATGTAACACAAGAAACGTGCATCGGCTGCCATGCGTGCGAGAAGAACTGTGCACACGACGCATTTTCTTTTCAGAACAAAAAAGCGTTTATTGACAGCAGTAAATGTGTCAGCTGCGGCCGCTGCATCGGCGTCTGTCCAGTGGATGCCATTGAATCAGACTGCGATGAATCCAACGACATATTAAACTGCAAAATTGCGGAGTATACCCAGGCAGTCTTAAAGGACCGCCCCCACTTTCATATCAGCCTTGTAATGGATGTATCCCCTTACTGTGACTGTCATTCGGAGAATGATATTCCTATCATTCCGGATGTAGGTATGTTCGCTTCGTTTGACCCCGTTGCACTGGATGCTGCCTGTGCAGATGCAGTAAACAAACAGCCCGTTATGGCGGGAAGCATTCTGGAGAAGCACGGAAACCATCACCACGACCATTTTAAGGATACTCATCCCAGTACAAACTGGAAAACTTCCATCGAACACGCTGGAAAGATTGGACTTGGAAATGCCCAATATGAATTAATCTCAATCTAAGGAAAACGAGAGGGAGGATAACCTCTCTCTCGTTAATCAGACCAACCCATATGATATACTCCAGCGTCACTTAACGGGACTTTGTCCTTTCCAATCTGCCAGACTGATATCTCACTGCCAGCAGTCTTTTTTTCTGAAACATCCTTGGCTATAATCAGCTGCGGCCACACAAACGTAGTGTCTACTGCTTTTCCATCAAAGCATATTTTAGAATAAGGAGTAAAATTCTCCCCATATATCAGCAAATTAGAATCATTATATACCACTTTATCAATTTTAATTTTATCGATTCCCATCTTTAAATCAGTCTTTAAATACGGAGTTTTACCCCCGTATACCTCATGCTCTCCGTACAGAATATCGTATTCCAGATTTTTCATGTCCTCCAGATAGCTTTCCTCATTTTTATTCTCACCGTTTAAATATTTCTGGTGAAAGCGGATCATCGTACCTTCATGAATATTCAGCATATTAAGAACATGGGAAGACATCTGATATGCTTCCACATCCTTTTTTACCATGGGTAAATTCATATTATTCCAGATAACATATTCCGTCTGAAACAGAGAGTGATTCTTCATATCATTCTCACTCCACTCAAAACCAGGAAGATGGTCGCCATACATAACCAGTACAATCGGCTCTTTGCGCGTCCTTAACGTATTTACAAGGGAACGGATAAATGTATCCATCTCATTAATCTGCTGGCAATAATACTCAAAATTTGGATATTTCCCGTGACCCTGAACAGATATGGTATAGATGTAATCAGGTCCAGGCGTCGAATCCAATGTCTTTATGATCTCTCCTGTTAAAATCTTATCCTTACACCACCCGGTAGGATTCCGCTCAATATTATTCATATATTCAATTGGAGTAAATGTATCAAATCCCAGCTGGGCGAACACCCGGTTCCTGTCATAAAAGGTGGCTTCGTTGTTATGAATGGTGTGAGCCGTATAACCCAGATTTTTTAAATCAAATGCCGTGCTTTCACAGGAGGTCTTTTTTAAAACCGTCTTATATGGATACTCACCTGGTCCGAAAAAGTCCAGATTCATGCCCGTTATGGATTCAAATTCCGTATTGGCAGTACCTGCTCCAACAGAGGGAACACTTATATATCCCCCGGGGTACCTTTTTTGCAGCTGGTGGAAAAAGGGTATAGGATCATAAGATACCGGATTGTTTTTCCACAAAGTGGGATCAAAAAATGATTCCAGCTGAATCATGATTATATTGGGTTTGGTATTCGCTGTGATTGCATAAGTATTCTCAGGTACCAGTTCCTCCGACTGTATAGCTTCCAGTGTCTCAGCCCCATATCCTTCCGGCTTTGAAATTCCAGTATTAAAAACAGAATTGGAAAAACAATAAGGAAATCCATAAGTTTTAAAGCCCTGTCCGATATTACCAAAACGAACCGCAACAAGCCCCAATTTCATGGCGCCGCTTGTAATACCAAGTACCAGTGCTGTACTTAATAAAATCACTGCCAGCCCAGGCCAGAACCGTGTTTTTTCCTGACTGACCGGAGCTTTTTTCCAGACTCCTGCCAATAGAACAAGTGCCAGTACGCCTCCCACTCCCATAAGTACAAGCTGCATCCAGGTAAAATAGACGTTAGCCAGACTCATGGCATACTTCACCAGACGCAGATCAGCCGCTGTAAATGGGGTTGTACGGAAAATAAGCAGAATACCGTTTACCATTCCCATAAAAATCCATATAAACGAAATCATAAAACAGGCAAAAGCTTTTCGCCTTGTAATGAATATAATCGTATAAGGAAGAAGAATAATTAACGTATTAAGCAAAAAGATAAATAAACTATTCCATATATAAGATCCCAGATTGAACAATGACTTCCTGCTTGCCAGTTCAATCACAATATTGATGCCTGCAGAAAGAGCCAAAAGCTTCCACAGCCATCTAAAATATACTTTCATCATATCCCTCGTTTTCTAATCATTTAACTGACCGGGTTTAGTCTACCACATTTTACAGGAAATTTACACTCTTTTTTTAATTATAGGCATAGAAAAGGACCGGATCAAGTCCAGTCCCTTTTTCTATATCTGATCTTCCGTAGGTTCAAATACGTCATCATTCACCGCGTTGATACCGGAATTAAAGCTTACTTCCTCTGCTGATGCAGACTGCTCTTCTTCAGCCATATCCTCTGCATCCGGTTCCGGCTCTGCTGCCGCTTCCTTCACAGGTGCTCCGCACTTTCCACAGTACAGGGAACTTTTTGGAACCTTAGCTCCGCACTCGGCACAAATACGGCTTCCTTCGCTTTGGGTCAGTTCAATCTCCAGAGCGGCAATTCTTGCCCGGCTGGCTCTGACAGCTTCATAAGCCTTGGTATAAGCTTCTTTTGGCTCACTGTTGTCTTCATAATAAAGTTTTCCGATGACTGCATAAGCCTCTTCCAGCTTAGTTTTTTCTGCACCGATCTGTGTCTTCAGCTGTATCGTCTCAGTCAATGCTTTCGCCTTCGTTGCAACCTCTTTGCCGGTATCACTAAGTGTCTTTCCCAGCTCTTCAAAAAATGCCATCCGTGATTCCTCCTTTGACTTTTGCTCCTACTATTGTAACTTTATTGGAAGAAAAAGTCAATGAAAGACTGATGAGCCGCAGCCCGTTTACTGCTTAAGCAATTCTTTTACGGAATCAGGAAGCAGGTCAACAGGCACGGTGTACTGAACCTCATAAAGACTGTTCCCAGCACTGCTGCTAACAGTGAAACTGACCCTTTCAGAGTTCCAGATACCAAACGGATTCATTCCGGAATATTCTTCAATTGCAGACTCACTCATGATCTGAGCAATCATCTGCGGATCTGTAACCTTAAAATACCGTAAACTGTTGGTTTCGTAGGTAGGTTTATCATAGTAGTAACTGTTTAAATCAATACTGATTTCATGAATATCTTCAATAGAAGTCCAGTTGTCAACATCAAGCTGGCATTCTTTTAATAATTCCAGCGTATTTGTAAACGAGGGATATACCGGATAATAACCTCTGGATGTTACATCACTATATTGCCAGGAACTCTGATTGGCCTCTCGTCTGCTATCCGCTTCAGCCTGCATGCTGGTCATAAACTGTATGGATGCAACCGGGTTTTCTTTGGTCATGGTTTCCACTTTTAACTGCCCAAAGTCCTTCTGATATGCCTGCAGAAGTTTTTCTGTCATGGCCTTATCCGTACCGTTTCGGTCCCGGCTCACGATGCGGGACTGTGAACCCCTGCTGACCCTTACTGCAGCGGTGTTTTCAGCAGTCTGGCTGAATATGGGATATACCGCCTGAATGAAATTTGGATCTTCATAAAGCTGAACCAGTTCTTCTTTTATCTCTGATTCATCAATGGAATAACTGCGATAAACCTCTTTTCCATTCTTCAAGTCGTATTTTACGGAAAAATCGTGTACCACTCCTCCACGCCGTGTTCTCCAGCCACCTTCATCCCAATCTCTTTTTTGGTTATTTTCAACTACTTTTTTTATTAGTGAATATGCTGCTTTATTATCCTTAAGTTTCATATGACTGAAAATATAATCATCCGCACTCTGATATTCCCAGTGATACTCACCCTGACCATCCCGAACGGCTTCTCCATAAGATACCCAGTTATTTTTATCTGTAAGGGAAACTGCCATGCTCTCTATGGAACTCTCCTGCGGAATAAAACTATCGTATCCGAACAAATCTAATTGAAATCCGGCAAATACCAGCGCAGCCACCAAAGCGGAGGCAATCATCTGCTTCCAGTTTGAGAATAATTTTCTAAAGTCAAAATTATAAATGATCTCAATAACACAATGGGATAAAAACATCCCGCAAAATAGCCCGAATACCGCCCAGCCATAATCGGAACGAATCAAATAGAAAAAGAAACTTCCGAACAGAGCGGATAAAATAACAATGGGTATCCTGATGAGCGGCATACTGATTTTAAATGCCATAGCCTTCTTCGCAGATTCAGAACCTCTTTTCCTGTACAAAAGCAGACAAAGAAAGGTAAACAGGATAAATAATACTACTACAATAATGATCTGAGGTACAGTCGGCCTATTTTCCGCAACGTTGGAGATAAAGATTGCATATGGAGAAGATTTCTTTAAAAATGGCAGAAACAGCTCTTCCCCGCCTTTATAGCTGGTATGAAAAAAGTATCCATAGCATCCCTGTAAAACCAGCAGTAATGCAGCAAAATATCCTTCGAACACTACAGTACCAAATATACCGACAATTACACTTCCCGTCATGATCATCGCCAGCACTGTAACAGCATAGATCATAGCATAATGCAGCAGAAAAAGTAAGAATCCTGTAAGTGCAGTACCTATAATTTCCGCAGGGAGGATACCATAAGCGGCGGCTACTCCCACAGACAGAACAATATTGACACCATAGGCTGCTGCCACAATTAAAATACCGTTGACGTAATTAGCCCAGAATAAATGATTCCTGTTCACCGGAATTCCATGATAGAAATCAACTTTTTGCCTGGAATGGAGATAGGAAAAACTCGTCACCCCCATAATAACGGATAAAACTATGATCAGAAAAACCATCCAGCCATTCTGAAATCCCAGAAATTGCTGTAATTCAGAAATCATATAAGCTTTTACGGAATCCCGTTTCACGTAATCTCCAAGTATCATGGCAACCGACACCGGCAAGGAGAAGAAAAACATCAGGAAAGCAAGTGTAACCGCCCAAAGCCTTCGCTTTATATCTTCGTTTATCAAATTAAAAAATAAGCTTCTTGATGTCATATCCTGCCACCTCCGTCTCACTTATAAATATTTCTTCCAGTGATAAGGGAATCATCTCATAGAAAACCGGCTGATAGGATTCCATTATTCCAACAACCTCTTCCTTTGTCCCCCGCACTGTCATAGTATAGAGCTTACCTCTTATTTCTGTCTTAATCCGGTCCAGGGATACTAAATCTGCATCTGTCATCCCTTCCTTCAAAACACATTGAACCTTATGAATATTCAGCTTTAAATCGTCTAAATCTCTGGAGAGTAAAATACCGCCCCGATGCAGCAATCCGATATGATCACAGATATCCTCAAGCTCCCTTAAATTGTGGGAGGCAATAATTGGGGTCAGATTTCTTTCCGCCATGTCATTAGCAAAAATGCTCTTCACTGCCTGACGCATGACTGGATCAAGTCCATCAAATGTCTCGTCACAGAACAAATAATCCGTGTTGGCACTGATACCGCATGCAACAGACAGCTGTTTCTTCATACCCTTTGAAAAGGTATGTACCTTTCTTCTCATCTCCAGACCGAAATTGCCAATCAGCTTTTCAAAACGCTTACGGTCAAAATCCGGGTAAACTTTGCTGTAGAATTCCATCATATCCTGTGGAGTTGCATTATTAAAATAATACTGGTCATCTGATATATAAAAAAATCTTCTTTTCACTTTCTCATTCTCAAAAACAGACTCTCCATCTATTGTTACAATTCCTTCGTCTGGTTTTAAAATTCCGCTTAACAGCCTTAAAAAAGTACTTTTCCCTGCACCGTTGGTGCCGATCAATCCAAAAACATTCCCATCTTTTATCTCAGCACTAACATGATCCAATGCCATAATGCCGTCAAATTGTTTTGTTAAATTCTCTGCCTGAATCATTCGTTTGCTCCTCCCCCTGATTTTGTTCCTATTATCGTCCATTCCTCTGCCACCCATGAATGGGCCTTATCTTCTTTTATACCTGCACGCTTTGCTTCCTCAATCCAGCTGCTCAGTTTCTTCTTTAATTCACTGTTCTTCAATGCACGAATGGAGCTGGTATCCGCTACAAAGCTGCCTTTCCCTTTCACAGAATAGATAAATCCTCTACGTTCCAGCTCGGTATATGCTCTCTGAATCGTATTAGGATTAATCGATAATTCAGTGGCCAGGCTTCGCACAGAAGGTAACTGGCTGTCTTGCTCTAAAACACCACAAATCATAAGGTCCTTTAATTTCTCCACAATCTGTTCGTAGATAGGCCTGCGATCTTTATAATCAAGCAGAATCATAGTTCACCTCTTTCTTAACTGTACCAACACATTTAATACACTTAATATAGCAGATTGCCTCCGATTTGTCAATCGGAGGCAGTAAAAATTTGTTAATTTCTTCGATCTTCCACAATCAGAATCCGAATCGCGTTCATTGCATCGCTCCAGTTAAATACATATAATGTATAGGCTGCATTCCCTCTGATGTAAATATTGGAAGTAAGCAGAATATTTTCACTTTGAGCGTTGCCGTTCATAACAGCAACCAGATAAAAACCAATTTTCTGGTATTTAAAACCAGTAAGCTCTTTATAATCTACCTCCTTAAAGGTAAGCTCACCGCCATTTAAAATGACATTTACTTTTCTGTTGGTAATGGACAGATTACAAACCCTGAAACATCCGGTATTAATACCGCCATTGCAGTACATATCCTGAATTTCCATAATTTCAAGACCAGAATCGGAATTGATGACTGCTATTGTTATAGCCTGCCCACGTAGAACCTCTATCTCCTTCTCCAGATAAACGTATCCGTTCTGTCCTTCCACGGTCACTGTCTGCATCTTTGCAGATACTCTTCCGTATTGACTCATATCCCCATTATCCAGCCCATTTACTGCCAGCTGCTTATTAATATAGATCTGAAACGGTTCGTAACCTGCTGCAGCATTTAAAAATCTTACCAGACCGTTTTCAGTCGTATCGCAATTATAACACGGTATAATCGGCTTAGGAAATACCGTTATAACAGAAGTCCATTGTTCATCTGTATCAGAATTTTCGCCTGGATTACGTTCTAAAGGCCAATCCTCTCTAAGATCCGGAGCAGGCTTATTCGCTTCCTTGTCAGGATCGGGGTTTTGATCTGTATTTGTGCCATGCATATAATAAATAATACCCATACAATCCCTCTTTATTATTGTTATATAGTAAGTTTATTCCGTGAACAATCCTCAGTGCCTGTCTTGTATCAATCCTCCGTGTTTTATTACTATTATGCACGAAATATGACAAAAAGGTGCACCCGATTTGATCGGATGCACCTTTTTGTTACAAATTAATTAATCGTTGCCGTATAAGGTAACCAGCTTCTGAAGATATTCAAATCTTGCTTTTGCATCTTCCTCATTCTTGGAGAATAATTCAGCTGCTCTTTCTGGATTCTTCATTACTAAGGATGCGTAACGAACCTCACCCTTTAAGAATTCCTGGTATCCTTCCAGTGCAGGAGCCTTGCTGTCTAAGGAGAACTTCTTCTCAGCAGCAGGATTGAAACGGAAGTTATTCCAGTATCCGCACTCTACAGCAAGCTTCTCTTCTGTCTGTGCCTTTGACATACCCTTCTTGATACCATGGCTGATACATGGAGCGTATGCGATAACTAAGGATGGTCCCGGATATGCTTCTGCCTCTGCAATTGCCTTAACAGTCTGGTTGTAATCAGCACCCATAGCTATCTGTGCTACATATACATAACCATAGCTCATAGCAATGCTTGCAAGATCTTTTTTCTTGGTGTCTTTTCCGCCAGCTGCGAACTGTGCTACCGCACCAGTCTTAGTAGCCTTGGAAGACTGACCGCCTGTATTGGAATAGATCTCAGTATCAAATACCATGATATTGATGTCCTTACCGCTTGCAAGAACGTGGTCAACACCACCGAAACCGATATCGTATGCCC
>NZ_JAWONS010000088.1:0-408 GCF_033342255.1 Clostridium boliviensis | reverse complement strand
AAAATATTTATCGCTGATGCAAGGGAGGCGGATGAACGTGGCAGTGGCAATTCGTCTGTCTAGGGATTTGGAAAAGGCATCCCCTGAAAACCCCCAAGGGACGCGGTTTCGGAAAGGACAGATTCTCCGTCTCT
Source organism: Clostridium boliviensis (assembly GCF_033342255.1). Taxonomy (NCBI): domain Bacteria; kingdom Bacillati; phylum Bacillota; class Clostridia; order Eubacteriales; family Clostridiaceae; genus Clostridium; species Clostridium boliviensis. The sequence goes on along the minus strand of NZ_JAWONS010000088.1, from coordinate 274 downwards.
GGGGATGGATTCACCGACCAGAGGAGCGAAACCGACGGGGGGAGCCTTACGGAGAGTGGCAGTTTTGGCTCACGGCAGATGTGGACGGAGGGTATATTTTCCGGGCGGAGGATATCGAAGAGGTTTATATCTGGCGGGACGAGTGGGACAGAGCCGGGGAATACGAAGAAATGGTGGAGAAGTTTCGTGACGCACCTTGGCCCGTTCACCATCAAAAACCGGATCGAGAGAATGAATGAAACCCCTGAAGCACCCTAGAAGGGTGCTTTTATAC
>NZ_JAWONS010000087.1:0-595 GCF_033342255.1 Clostridium boliviensis | reverse complement strand
CCTATATCATTCCCGCCGGTTTTTCGGCAAAGCGGCTGGAGGGACCGATTTTCCGCCGAGCGACTTGCCACTGCATCAAGCCGAGGCGGAAAATCGGGTCCCGGATCTCGGACATCATGGGGATGGTCTCCTTCCCCGCTTTTTTGGTTCGCCGCTTACGATTTCAGGATTTCCTCGATCTTTTCCAGCACCGACTCCTCCAACTCGACTTCGACGGCCTTGACGTTTTCCACGATCTGCTCCGGCCGGCTGGCGCCGATCAGAGCGCTGCTGATGGACGGGAGGCGGAGCACCCAGGCGAGGGCCAACTGGGGCAGGGTGATGCCCAGTTCCTTGGCCACCCCTTCCAGCTGTTCCACACGGGCCAGATTGTCGTCGGTCAGGTAGCCCTCCACAAACTTTTTCACCTCGTCCGTCGCGGCCCGGGAACCGGCGGGCGCCTGCTGCCCCCGTTTGTACTTCCCGGTGAGGACCCCTTGGGCCAGCGGCGAAAAGACGACCTGGCCGATGCCCGCTTCATCGCAGAGGGGGATCACCGCCGATTCGATGTAGCGGTTGAACATGTTGTAGACGGGCTGGCTGGCGACGAATTTGT
>NZ_JAWONS010000086.1:0-311 GCF_033342255.1 Clostridium boliviensis | reverse complement strand
AGTGGATGACGGGACCGAGGATAAACATGTCCGAGTCGGCGGCCCACATCGCCGTGTCGGGAATGGTGCCCCCGATCAGGAACCGGACCATGAAGAACTGCCCCCAGGCCACCACCGTCGAGGTGATAAAGCCTCCGATCAGGGCCCCGCGCACGCCGCCCGTGGCGTTTCCGAACACCCCGGCGGTCGCCGAGTGAAAAAACAGGACGATCATCGTCGGCACAAAGATGTAACCGACGGTGTTGCCGATGATCACCAGCCAGAGCAGCGCCCCGACGAAGGAGCCGAGGAAGCCCAGGATCACCGCATTG
>NZ_JAWONS010000085.1:0-398 GCF_033342255.1 Clostridium boliviensis | reverse complement strand
GTCCCGCTCCTCGCCGTCCACTCCGATGCTGACCAGTCCCGCGGGAAGGGAACGGGAGGAGGAGAGCTTCGACAAAGCGTTCAACACCGTCGTTTTGCCGGCGTTTTTGGCCAAGCCGACGATGGCGACACGCTTCAGTTCCCTTCCCGTCCAATCCTTCGGCCACACGACCCTCAGGCTTTGGCCGGTTCGGGGGAATGGGAGCCTCGGCGATCCTCCCGGAGCAGATGCTTCGGCTCCAGGTTGATCCGTTCGTCGCTCATCAGCGCCGCGATCCCCTCCTGGTTCCCCTTGGCCGACTGGCAATACTCGCAGGATTCCGGATCGTGGGGACGGTAATTGGAAGGTTCCGGATACGAGGTGATCACGCCTTCGAAGTTGCGCAGCACCGTTTTGGT
>NZ_JAWONS010000084.1:0-352 GCF_033342255.1 Clostridium boliviensis | reverse complement strand
ACCCATAATAATCATATCACACCGGCCCTGCATTTACAGGGCCGGATCAATTTCATAGAAAATGATATAATCAAATAGAAGATTAGAAGAAAAAAGAAAACGACCGCCCCCCAAAGGAAGGACGGTCCCCATTCTTACCTCACTTAAATCTTACCGAATTTAGAGTCAAAAATCAATCGGGTATATCTTGGTAAGATGGGAATGGTGGACAAACCTCCTTTGGCGGCGGCGGAATAGCCAAGGGAGGTTTTTATTATGACACAAGTGACGTTTCGCGAAGGCCCAAAAAAGCGTAATGAATTACGGCTTCCCATTCTTCACTATGTCGTGGCTGACGACTGGATTCGCAAGC
>NZ_JAWONS010000083.1:0-661 GCF_033342255.1 Clostridium boliviensis | reverse complement strand
ATGGAAGAAGTTTTTTCCCGTTCACCGCTCCAGGGGCGGATCAAATCTTTGACGCGAAAGATCAAAGATTCCATCCATGTCACCCGTCCGCGCCTCATGGAAGTGGCCAAAGAGGCGGATGCCCTGATCACCCCGCTTTCCGCCATGAACCGCGGGGTGAACCTGGTCGATGAGAATCGGAAAGCTCTTTTCGGAACAGCATTATTTGTCAGCCGTCCTTATCCGCCTCCCCAGGATATTGCCTACATTCTCTCTTTTATTCACAGCCGTATCCCTTCTTTAATCCTACAGGTTCAAAGGGAAGGGTTGTCCGGAAAAGAGGCGCTTTCCCGTTTTCGCAAGATCTGTCATGCCATTTTTGAGAAAATGCATGACGAGCCAAACTTCTGGATGCAACTGAGCGATGAAGAGCGGTTGGACTTGGCTTGGTATTTGTTTGTTCCGATTTGGCAGATGGCTGGCCGCCTTGTCCGGGGAGGAATGCCTGCTCGGCTGTTGTATATCGATTCAAGCTTTGCTTCCGGTACTGAAGCGTCCACTCTTTTTCAGTCTTGGCATCAATTGTTTGAACCCTATAAGGATCACTGGCTTTACCAAGAATTATATGGCCCCTTCTTGTCCTCGTTGGAGTCTCTCGTATTCGAAGAAAGCCGGAAATGAG
>NZ_JAWONS010000082.1:0-429 GCF_033342255.1 Clostridium boliviensis | reverse complement strand
GTCCGCAAAAAGTTTTGGGGGATGTCGATCGGGAGGCTGTTGCTCCAGTTCCTGCTTCAATGGGCCCGTCAAACCGGCAAGATTCGAAAGATCAATCTGCGAGTTCGGGTGGACAACGACCGGGCGATCCGGTTGTACCGATCCCTCGGCTTTCAAGTGGAGGGAACCATAACCCGGGAGTTTTACATCGGTGGCAAATTTTACGACGCCCACTGGATGGGCATCCAGCTGGACTGAACCGGGGAATGAATCGGCGTTTTGGCGTACAGGATACCCCCTAGGAGCTCGTAGGGTGCTCGATCGGTTGCACCAGGGCAAAATCTGATGAGGAGGGGGATCGATGATGCCGACAAAAGGAAATCGAAAACAAGAACCGACCGTCGCACCGGGGATGGACGACCGGGAAGCGCTGGAACAGCGGGCGTCCGA
>NZ_JAWONS010000081.1:0-407 GCF_033342255.1 Clostridium boliviensis | reverse complement strand
GGGAGTTGTTCGGTGCCGGACAGTCGCCTTGTCCCAGGGATGGCTTGAGAACGATCCAACATGCGATTTCCCCCTTGCCAGCGGGACGTTTTGGGTGTATGATAATATCACCGTTTTCTGAAATGAGGGGATTATCGTTGCCCACCGTGTTCGATCAATGAATCTTTCACCCAATCCGAAATGGACAGCGGAAAAACCTGGGTTTTCTCAGGTTTCTTTCCTGTGCCTTCGTTTTCGCCGAGCGATGAACACGGTGGCATTTCCATCCTTCCGTCCAAATGAAAGGTCACTTTGCCGGATTCCTTCCGGCGGATGGACTGACTGCGAAGATAAGGGGCATGGATGAACACCGGTTCGTCCATGCCTTTTTGGTTGGGATGGAAATCGCCCTTGTGTTCGCATCACAA
>NZ_JAWONS010000080.1:0-472 GCF_033342255.1 Clostridium boliviensis | reverse complement strand
TCACACCGGTGATCACATCGACGGAGGGCCGTTGCGTGGCGATGATCAGATGGATCCCCGCGGCGCGGGCCATCTGAGCCAGCCGGCAGATCGCGTCTTCCACATCCGCCGGAGCCACCATCATCAGATCCGCCAACTCATCGATGATCACGACGATATACGGCAGCAGAGACCCTTCGGCGGAATCCCCGACCATCTGGTTATACCGCTCGATATCCCTCGCCCCGGTCTTGGCAAACAGCTCGTAGCGCTTTTCCATCTCCGCCACCACTTTTTTCAGCGCCACCGCCGCACGGCGGGCGTCGGTGACGACCGGGGTGAGCAGATGCGGAATCCCGTTGTATACGTTGAGCTCCACCATCTTGGGATCCACCATCATCAGCTTGACTTCGTTCGGCTTGGCCTTGTATAGCAGGCTGGTAATCATTGCATTGATGCAGACGCTCTTTCCGGATCCCGTCGCGCCGGCGAC
>NZ_JAWONS010000078.1:0-424 GCF_033342255.1 Clostridium boliviensis | reverse complement strand
GTTTACTACCGGTATCGCCTGAGCAACGCCGTGAGAAAATACAGGGATACCGCCGAATTTTACTGGGCCTTCTTTGATTACAGCAATGAATCCGATCTCCACCGGGTGACGATCGATGTGATTCTGCCAAAGCCCTTTCACAAGGACCAGATCCAATATTTTTTGCATGAACGCGCAAACGGACAGGTTACGGACATCACGGATTATTCCATCCGTTATCAGACGCCCTGTTCCCCGCCAGGGTCACCTCCGAAATCCGGCTCCTTTTTCCAGGAGAATTTCTGCCGAAGGCGAAATTGACCGAGGACAAGGACATGAAAGCGGACATTTTATCCGAAGAAAAAGCGCTTCAAGCGCGCTTCGCCGCCCGTGAAAGATTGTTGGAAACGGGAAAATCGGCCCTGGATCTCCTGTCACTTACGCT
>NZ_JAWONS010000077.1:0-358 GCF_033342255.1 Clostridium boliviensis | reverse complement strand
ATCAAAACCGAACTGATTAAAGGTGGTTTCCATCGCTTCCTCGGGCAGATCGAGCCGGTTTACGGCCTCTTTCATCTCTTGCTGCATCTTGTCCAGATCGACATCAAAGTCAAATTCCACCACCACGACCGACGTGCTGTCCGCCGATATGGACTGTACCTTTTTCGCTCCCTCGGTTCCCATGAGCGCCTGCTCGACGGGTTGGGTCACCTTTTCATCCACATCCTCCGGCGACGCCCCGGGATAGGGAGTGATTGCGACGATCACCGGAAAAGAGATGTCCGGCATCGCTTCCATCTTCATTTGCCCCGCCGTATACACTCCGCCAAAGGTGACGAGAAGAACGACAATGAGAACA
>NZ_JAWONS010000076.1:0-264 GCF_033342255.1 Clostridium boliviensis | reverse complement strand
ATCGCCACGATCAGCAGAGCCAGACCGGAACCGATCCAAAGCTTGCGATGTTTCATTCATCCGCCTCCGTCATGTTTCAGTAGTCCGGTAAACCGGTATTGACCATCTCGTACGGGCGATGGTTCGCTCCGACTCCCGCCTTGCCGCTTCGGCATCCTCAGTAAAACGCGAGGGCCGGCAAATCCCCAGGGAGGGAAGGTCCGCGCCTCCGCGGCACCTTCGCCTCCCATGATTTCCAACCGGGCTTCAGCCCTGGGGCGGTTG
>NZ_JAWONS010000075.1:0-382 GCF_033342255.1 Clostridium boliviensis | reverse complement strand
ATTCAATCGGGGAAACCCCTGATCCTCGTCCGTCCGGAAAGCCTGCACCATCCGCTGAAGGAGTTGGCCCAGCGGGCGCAGGTCGTGGTGGAAACCCCCGAACAGGCCCTGGAAGCCTTGGCCTACGTCCTGGAATGACCAACGGAGTCCGAAAGGACTCCGCCTTTTCCATCGAAAACCCGGTGGAGGAGAAACCTGATGGCTGATCGGCGGATCCAAATCAACTTCCGTCTGTTTTATTTTTTGGTCTTTTGGGCGCTCGGGGGACTTTATCCGCTTTTGGGCATTTACCTGAAGGACGAAATCCGGCTCAGCGGAAGCCAGATCGGCACCCTGCTGTCGATCGGCCCCATCGTCATGGTGATCACCCAACCGGTTTGGG
>NZ_JAWONS010000074.1:0-249 GCF_033342255.1 Clostridium boliviensis | reverse complement strand
TCCAACCCTTTTCCGGGGGGGCGATTCGCGCTTCCAGGACGGAGACCGGCGGCGGGTTCCGCGGAATGTTGGGCGCTTCGATTTCCTTCTCCCGCAAGATTTGCGTCAGCTCCCGGCGGATGGAGTCACTCCCGTTTTGCATCTGCGATTTTTCCATCCATGCCTGGATGACTTGTACCGTCAAAAACAGGTTGAGGGCGACGAAGGCAATGATCAGCAGGGTTTTGGCGCGGCTCCAGTCCATGACCG
>NZ_JAWONS010000073.1:0-734 GCF_033342255.1 Clostridium boliviensis | reverse complement strand
TTTGATAAACAGTCGCTTGGGCCTCTTCACTGCGGCCCCCTCGGGCTCACCCGAAGGCTCACCCTACCGGGGCACCCCTTCTCCCGAAGTTACGGGGTCATTTTGCCGAGTTCCTTAACGAGAGTTCTCCCGAGCGCCTGAGGATTCTCTCCCCGCCTACCTGTGTCGGTTTGCGGTACGGGCACCTCACTCCTCGCTAGAGGCTTTTCTCGGCAGTGTGGGATCAGGGACTTCGGTACTATGAATTTCCCTCGCCGTCACGGCTCAGCGTCTGTGGCGTGCGGATTTGCCTACACGCCCGCCTCACCGCTTGGACGCGCACTTCCAGCCGCGCGATCCCCTACCCTCCTGCGTCCCCCCATCGCTCAGACGGAGTGGAGGTGGTACAGGAATTTCAACCTGTTCTCCATCGCCTACGCCTTTCGGCCTCGGCTTAGGTCCCGACTTACCCTGAGCGGACGAACCTTCCTCAGGAACCCTTAGGCTTTCGGCGGAGGGGATTCTCACCCCTCTTTTCGTTACTCACACCGGCATTCTCACTTCCCGGCGCTCCACCGCACCTCACGGTGCGACTTCGACGCCCCGGGAACGCTCCCCTACCATGCCTTCCGGCATCCGCGGCTTCGGTGGTCCGTTTAGCCCCGTTACATTTTCGGCGCAGAGTCACTCGACCAGTGAGCTATTACGCACTCTTTCAATGATGGCTGCTTCTAAGCCAACATCCTGGTTGTCTG
>NZ_JAWONS010000072.1:0-419 GCF_033342255.1 Clostridium boliviensis | reverse complement strand
ACATCATCAACATTTCCTCCGATATCGGCACCCGGACCATTCCGAAGGCTTCCGCCTATTGCGCCAGCAAATACGGCCTGGAGGGTTTTACGGGCGTTCTGGCCAAGGAAGTGCGCAAACTGGGAATCCGGGTCGGGGTGATCCGCCCGGGGATGACCGACACCTGCTTCAACGACACGGAACAGGGTGCCCCGGAGAAGGAGGGGTGGCTGCAGGCGGAGGATGTGGCCGAAGCGGCCCTTTACATGGTTTTGGCACCCCGTCATGCCATGGTGGACGAAATCATGATTCACCCGGTCATCCAGGAATATTAGACATCCGGATCCCGATTCCACCCGGCCTTTTCCCCGTCCTTCGCTGCGTCCCCTGTTTTTGCCGGGCTGTCATCCACGATGGAGATGGAGTATCCTTCCTTTTCG
>NZ_JAWONS010000071.1:0-442 GCF_033342255.1 Clostridium boliviensis | reverse complement strand
TTCGGAGCCTACACCATCGGTCAGGACGAGGAGGTTCTCCGCTTTGTCACGTCCGCCAACATCGCCTGCGGTTATCATGCCGGAGACCACAACGTGATGGGGCGCATCGTGAAGGCCGCCGCGGAAAAGGGCGTCGGACTGGGGGCCCATCCCGGGCTGCCGGACCTGATGGGGTTCGGCCGGCGGCGGATCGAGGTGGATACGAAGGATGTCTACAACATGACCCTGTATCAGGTGGGCGCCCTCACCGCCTTCGCCCGGGCCTGCGGGAAGCGCCTGCAGCACGTGAAGCCCCATGGCGCCCTGTACAACATGGCTTGTCGGGACCGCCGGATCGCCTCCGCCATCGCCGAAGCGGTGGCGGCCGTCGACTCCGAATTGATTCTCTTCGGCCTTGCGGGAAGCGCCCTGGTCGAGGCGGGGAGGGCGGCCGGTCTGCCGG
>NZ_JAWONS010000070.1:0-213 GCF_033342255.1 Clostridium boliviensis | reverse complement strand
GGACCTACTGGCGCTACCGGACCTACTGGAGACACCGGACCTACTGGAGCTACCGGACCTACTGGCGCTACCGGACCTACTGGAGCAACCGGACCTACTGGATCTACTGGACCTACTGGGCCGACTGGTGATACCGGACCGACTGGCGATACCGGACCTACTGGCGATACCGGGCCGACTGGTGATACCGGACCTACTGGTGATACCGGAGCG
>NZ_JAWONS010000069.1:0-436 GCF_033342255.1 Clostridium boliviensis | reverse complement strand
ACCAGCGGACCGAAGGTGGCTCCCAGTCCCGCCCAGGCGTAGGAAACCAACTCCAGGACGTTCTGCTCCTGGGCAAAGGAGAGGTAGATGGCGATCACCGCGACGAGCAACACGCCGATGCGTCCCACCCAGATCAATTCCTTCTCCGAAGCGTTTCTGCGGAACAGGCGCTTGTAGAAATCCTCCGCCAGGGCGGTGGAGGTGACCAGCAGGAACGAGTCGACCGTACTCATAATGGCCGCCATGATCGCCGCCAGCATAAATCCGGCGACCCAGGGATTGAAGAGCAGATTGGACAAGGCGATGAAAATATGCTCCGGATCCGCCACGGAAACGAGGCCCTTTTCCGCCGCCGCAAATCCGACAAATCCGGTGAGAATCGCGCCGTAAAGGGTGAGCACCACCCAGATCATGGCCAGCATCGTCGACTTGGCCA
>NZ_JAWONS010000068.1:0-1055 GCF_033342255.1 Clostridium boliviensis | reverse complement strand
GACGAATTTCTCAGCTGCGATCCGGGACTGATCGATATCTTCCTGTGTGAGCTTTTCAGGAGCTGGTTCAGGTGCCGCTTTGGGTGTTTGTTCAGGATCTCGGTCTACTACTTGGCGCGTGGATTCCGCCTGTACCGGAGCGTTTTTTTCATCTTGCAAAGCATTCATGATCCATGCTCCTGCCGAAAAACAAAAAACGCCTGCAACGACAATACTTATAACAGCAGTTCGACGACGAACCATGACTTGAGGTTTTGCTTCTCGAAACGGAGGAGGTGAAGAAACGGGCAAGGGACTTTCAGGCTCCGATTGCTCCTTTACCTGTTCTTCTTTCTGATCTTGGCCAGTGAGAAGCTGTCGAAAGGTTTCTAGGTCAGAATAATCTAATTGTATATGGCCGGATCCGCAAAGGAATACCTTCAAATAGCCGTCATCCGTCAGTCCGATGTTTTCGGGGTGGTAGACGGGTTTCATCGGGATGGGTTGGTCCTTTAAATATGCCTCCAAGTCGGCCAATTGCTTACAACATAAGTCTGCCGTCTCTTCGTCTAAAGGAATCTGGTGAATCAGATTTTCAATCAGCACATAAGGATGAACAAAAACAAGTGCACCCGGCTCTTGATACACTTCCAAATAGGGAATTAACATCGGATGATCTAATGACAGGTACTGATCGATCAATGTTTGCGGTGGTGATTCAAGGAGCGGTATATGTTGAAGAAGGAACTTTTCTTCCTCTTTTGAACCGATCCCCCATTTCCCAAAAGGGGAGTCGGATACCATCTCAAGATAAAACTGACGATAGATTTCCCCTTGCTGAAACACTCCATTCACCCCCCTAGATTATCGCGGGAAAAGGGGGCATTTGGCCCCCTCATCCCTTTGTGATATAATTTTTTGTACTCTTATCCCATAGCGGCTTGCGGTTCATCTGCAAGCCGCTGTTTTTCTTCTTCAAAAGCGGCTTGCAGTTCTTCAACTGCTTTTTGCCGGCGATAGAATGGATCTTCGACCAAATGCTTTTTATCTTCGTATTCCTTGACAAACCGAAAAAC
>NZ_JAWONS010000067.1:0-369 GCF_033342255.1 Clostridium boliviensis | reverse complement strand
GTTCAGGGCGAACCCGGCCCTGGTGTTCGGTTTGGCGGCCGGATCGCTGTTCCTGTTCTGTGCGGCCGTGTTGTGGCTGATCCCCGAGACGAAACCGGCAAAAGGGCCGGAGAAGGGAAGCGGCGGAGGGTGGAGGGGGGCTTGGCGCTGGCGGGAACACCTTCCCCTTTTTCTCCTGACAACGCTGACCGTCCCCATGTCCCTCCTCTATGGTCAAGTGGATACCAATTTGCCGATCCATCTGAGGGACCATTTTGTCGATTATCAAAGGGTGTTTGCCGTCATGATGACGGTGAACGGCACGATGGTCATGCTGTGCCAGTGGGCCGTTGCAAGTTGGACGGAGCGACTCGATTCCGGGAAGGTGTT